>JACQEW010000308.1 GCA_016200365.1 Nitrospinota bacterium | reverse complement strand
CGCCTTTAAACGGGAACTGAAGACCGACGGAAAAAATAATTTTATCTGTTATATCGGAGATAGATCTCGCTCCTGACGGAACCGGCTCGGCAGATATTACCTTTAATCCTATAGGGAGCTTCGTATTCAGTTGTTTAACAAATTCCTCTGCATCTAAGTATCCTCCGATTTCTGCATCGAGATACTCCCATGAGCTTTCTATTCCCACAGGCAGGGCAAATCCGAAGGCTATTCTTGGATGGGGGTGGTATCCCTCTGAATACAGGAGAGGTATCCCTGCCCTTCTGAATGCCCTGCTGAAGACCCTCCCGACCTCAAGATGGGATAGAAACTTCATATCACCCTTTTTCTCATATCTTATTCTGAACCGCCTGTGAACAGGGGAACGGGCTGGAGTTGCATCTTGCATCTTGCATCTTGCATCTTGTCTCTTGTCTCTTGTCTCTTGCCTCTTGCCTCTTGCATCCTGTATCTTGCATCTTGAGGGGTCAAGCCCGCATCCGATACACCCTTCGTAGCGGCAATCAGGGGTAATCCCCCTCTCGAATTCCCTGTAAAGAAACTTCCGGCTCACACCTGTCTTGATATGCTCCCACGGCAAAATCTCATCCCTTTTAATCTCCCTGTTTGCATAAAATTCAGGGGAGACTCCGCACTCCACGAAGGCATCCGTCCATTTTTTAAAGTCAATCCTCTCTGTCCATCCGTCAAACTTGCACCCTGTCTCAAATGCCCTTTCTATCACCCTCCCAAGCCTCCTGTCGCCCCGCGCAAACACCCCCTCCAGAAAGCTCATCTCCGCATTGTGCCACTTCATGGTAATTCTTTTGTGAGCCGAGAATCTCTGGCGGAGGAAGCTCATCTTCTTTTTTAAGCCTTCGGGATTTTCCTGTCCGGACCATTGAAATGGGGTATGTGACTTTGGAACAAATGAGGAGACGCTTACATTTATATTTTTTATTCTTTTCTCTCTCTTTAAAATCTGGAGGCAGAGATTATATATCCCCTCTATATCATCATCAGTCTCCCGAGGCAGTCCTATCATAAAGTATAATTTGAGAGAATCCCATCCGGACGAGGCTATAGCATTTACTGCCGAGAAAATATCTTCCTCCCGTATTTTCTTATTTATCATATCCCTCATCCTCTGCGTCCCCGCTTCTACTGCAATGGTAAAGCCTGTCTTTCTCACCCTGCTTATCTCCCTCAACATCTCGGGATTAAGGGTATCGGGACGGAGAGAGGGGAGAGAGATAGCCGTCCTGTCCTGCTCATACCTATTCATCAGAGATTCGACAAGCGGTGTGATGCCGCGGTAATCTCCCGAGCTTAAACTGCCGAGGGATATCTCCTCATATCCTGTGTTTTTCAATGTCTCCTGCAAAAGCTCCGTTACCTTCTGCGGGGACCTCTCCCTTAACGGACGATATATGATACCTGCCTGACAGAACCTGCATCCATGTGTACAGCCCCTGTCTATCTCCACAGATACCCTGTCATGTATCAGGGATGCAAAAGGGACGATCTGGCATGACGGATATGGCGAAGAATCGAGGTCATAAATAGTTCTCTTTGTAACTGATCTGTAACCTTCCTTAAATCCTGCTACTTTTTCAATCGAACCATCAATTTCATAAGATACAGAAAAGAGAGACGGCACATAGACCCCTTCAATATCCGAAAGATTGAACAAGAGTTCTTTACGGTTAATCCCGCTTTTCTTTGAAAGCCGATACTTGTCAATAAGCTCGTGTATGACCTCTTCCCCATCCCCTATAACAAAGAGGTCAAAGAAATCGGACAGCGGCTCAGGGTTGAAGGCACAAGGTCCGCCGCCAATAATCAGAGGCATATCCTCGTTACCACGCTCCCCGATAGAAACCTTCGGGGACAGGTCTGCGTGGGAACGTTCAGCCTGTCTTAGAGGTATCCCGCCCAATTTTAAAATATTCAGTATATTTGTATAACTGAGCTCATACTGGAGAGTAAAACCCACTATATCGAATTTATTAAGAGGCAAAGAGGATTCGAGGCTTGCGAGGGGGAGATTGTTTTTCAACAGCAGGTCTTCATAATCCGTATCGGGTGAAAATACCCTCTCCGCAACTGCATCCTCTCTCTGGTTGATAATATGGTAGAGTATTTTGAGCCCGAGATGGGACATGCCTATCTCATAAAGGTCGGGGAATATCAGGGCAATCTTTGTTTCAGCCCCCCCCTTCATGGGGGGGTGAATGGAGTTTACCTCATTACCGAGATACCTGGACGGTCTCTGGACTTTTTTAATTATATCTTCGTATGCCTGCTGCAAAACAACCCCCTGAATAGGAATTTACAATTTACGATTTACAATTTACGATTTAAAAACAAAATTGTAAATTTATATTATTTAACCACAAAGACTCAAAGGATACAAAGAAATTTACGATTTACAATTTGCAATTTAAAAATAAAATTGTAAATCTCAAATCGTAAATTGTAAATTCCTATTCTTTGTGGTAAGTTTTTACCTATGGCTTTAAAGATATTGATTGTAGACGATGAGAAGGACACCCGTATACTCCTCTCCGAGCTTCTCTCAAACAGCGGATTTGAAACCGAGACGGCAGGGGACGGCATCGAGGCTCTGAATAAGGCAAAGATTTTTAAGCCCTCTGTAATTATCACCGACATAAAGCTTCCGGGAATGGACGGGATAGAGCTGTTAAAGAGGCTTAAAAATACGGATTCGCCCCCGGAGGTCATCCTTATGACAGGGTATAACGAATACGATGCTGCTGTAGATGCCCTTAAAATCGGGGTATTTCAGTATATTAAAAAGCCTTTCGGCGACCCTGACTTTATCCTGCGTGTTATAAAAAATGCCTCCGAAAAGGTTGAGCTCAAGGCTGAATTGGAGAAGGAAAAGCAGCTGATACTCAATCAGAGGGAAATGTTAGAGAGGATGGGTTTTGAGATAGAATCGGCAAACAAGGTCGCCTCGATCCTCGCATCATGGAGCTATTCCCTGGATGAAAAGCTCGAAAGAACCCTCCTCGTTACCCTGAGTCAGATAAGCGCCGATAAAGGCTCGGTTATGCTGCTGGACGACAAAGAGGAGCATCTTGCAGTCAGGGCGTCAACAAATAAAAAGATAATAGGATATAAGAGCAAAATATCCGACAGCGGAATCTCCAACCAGGTGGCGAGAGAGGGGAAGCCGTTATTTATAGAGAATATAAATAAAGACACGAGGTTTAAAAAAAAGGATGGAGAATATAAATACAGCGCCCTGTTAAGTCTCCCCCTCAAAATTAAAGATAAGGTTATAGGCGTCCTGAATGTGACGGATAAGGCAGGAGGGGTGCCGTTTGAAAAGGAAGATCAGGAAATCCTCCAGCGTTTTATAGACCGTATTATAATACAGATAGAAAACGCACAGCTTAATGAAAATTTAGAGAGGAAGGTGGAGGAGAGGACTGAGGAGCTGAGAGAGACCCATAAAAAACTGCTTCAGGCGGAAAAGGTGGCATCCATAGGAAAGCTGGCGGCAAGCGTCGCCCATGAGATAAATAATCCGGTAACTTCTATAAATCTGAAAATCCATCTGCTTCTGAAGACCCTGAAGGAATTAAAGGAGATGTCTGATAATAAGGAATTGTCCGATAAGATACAGAAGGGGATAGATGGCTTCGATATTATAAAAAGGAATACCGATAGAATCGCCTATATCGTAAAGGGACTTCTCCAGTATGCAAGAAAGCCTGAAGAGGAGATGAAGCGGTTTGACATAAATCAGATTTTAGAAAATTTCATTGAGTTTATAGAGAGACAGGGGATTCTCCAGAAAATAGATATCATAAAAAATTTTTCGCAGACAGGGAGCAAGGTATTGGCAATATCCAATCAATTGGAGCAGGTATTTTTAAATCTCATTACAAATGCCAGGGATGCAATGCCTGATGGGGGCAATATTACCGTTACCACCAGGGCAAAGGATAGATATGTGGAGATAATCCTATCTGACACAGGTCACGGCATACCCGAAGAAAAATTGAATAAAATCTTTGAGCCGTTTTTTACCACAAAAGAAATCGGAAAAGGGACAGGCTTGGGGCTCTCCGTATGTAAGGAGATAATAGAAGGGCACGGCGGAAAGATTTCGGTGAAAAGCCAGATTGACAAGGGGACGGAGTTTATCATAAAACTGCCGGCAGTGAGTTAATGGGCATGAAGAAAAAAGACTTAATAGAACGCAGAGACGCAGATTTAACAGAAGTGTAAGTGTAAGTGTAATTCTAATTTGCTTTCAAGTTGTCATGCCCGAATGGTTCTGTCGGGCATCCAGATATTGGATTCCCGCCTAAGAACTGCGGGAATGACAAATAGGAACAGTGTCAACTTGATTGCAACTCGGAATAAGTGTAAGGAATCTATTGCTTCTCACTTTCACTTTCACTTTCACTTTATTAATCTGTGTCAATCCGTCTCATCCGTGTCATCCGTGTTCTATATGAATTTTTATAATTTCCTTTACATGGACAAACTTAAAGATAAAGTCTCATTAATTACAGGCGCAGGGAGGGGGATAGGACGGGGGATTGCTATTGCAATGGCAAAGGCAGGCTCGTCAGTTATTCCGGTATCGAGGAGCCTGTCAGAATTGGAAGAGACATGCCGGGTTATAACCGAATCCGGTGGAACTGCATTGCACATAAAGACCGATATTTCTGATGAGATACAGGTCAATATAATGATTAAAAAGGCTCTCGATAGGTTCGGGAAGATAGATATTCTCATAAATAATGCAGGGCAATATTTGGAAAAGCCTGTTCTGGATACTACTGTTGAAGACTGGGAAAAAATAATGGGGGCGAATTTAAAGGGGATATTTCTCTGCACAAAGGGTGTGCTGAAAGGAATGATGGAGAGAAAGGGCGGGATAATAATAAATTTCTCATCTGTAGGAGGAAGGATTGGGCTTAAAGGAAAGGCTGTCTACTCGGCATCGAAGTTTGGTGTCGTAGGATTTTCGAAGGCATTGGCAAAGGAATTAAAACCTTACAATATAAAAGTCCACATTATCTATCCTTATATGGTGGATTCAAATAACTCTGTTGACTGGTCGAAGGGAAATCCTCTTAATATAAATAAAGTGGAGGATATTGCAGATTTGGTTGTGTCCCTTGTATCGCTTCCTTTAAGGGTGAATATTGAGGATATCATAGTAGAGCCTTATTTAGGGTGTAAGTAAAGGGGATGAGGAGATAGTGGAGATAGGGAGATAGAGGTAAGAGGCAAGAGGCAAGAAAAGAATCTTGCATCTTGCTTCTTGCTTCTATCTATCTCCATATCTCCGCCATCCCCCTATCCCCTTTTTTCTTTTTCTTTTCCGATTTATTCGGGTTAGGTTTTTGTTCATTTATCATTCCTTATTATACTGCGAGATGAAGTGGTTCAGTGTATCTATCCTTTCGGAAAAATAGGCTGATGCGTCGCTCCTTGTCTCCAGCATCTTTATAAGAAGGCTTACTGCCGATGCAGGGTCATAGCCTGCCATCTGCATGAAGACAGCGCCGTGAAGGTCTGCCTCAACCTCCTCTTTTGCCCTTTCAGGAAAAGAGAGGTCATCCAGCATGCTGTAGACAATCTCCTGTCTGTAATGCCCCATGGTTATGTGTCCGACTTCGTGGGCAATAACAAAGGCAATTTCAGAATCATTGGCAGCAAGATTTATAAGACCTTCGGTTAAAACAATCGTTCCATCAGGATAGACACAGGCATCTGCCTTGCCCTCCTTCGTAATAATGACCCGCACATCAATTTTTGAGGCTTCTGCAATCCTGCTACCGATGGATTTAATATTAAGATATTCTCCTGTATCGTGAATCTTAATCTCATCAAGGGGCAAAGCCGGTTCTATTTCAGAGGCAAGGAGGTATCTGTTGGATTGTATTAGAAAAAATATTCCAATGAATAATAATTTTATTTTAAGACTCAACTTTTTCACCGTGTTTGACCAACCTATTTGTTTAACAAAATTCTAACATAAATATTTACTAAATTCAAAAAAATTCCTAAAAAATTCCTAAAAAATACTTGACATGGTAATGCGGATGTGGTAAAAAACCTTATATTTTTCTTTTCGCTCCTCATCCCCTCTTGGAAGAAGAGGGTTAGCCCCTGAATGTTTTTATCAGGGGGTGAGGGGTTAAGCAAACTGTGTAATTCTAAATGAAAGGAGGTGGTGGGTTAGTAACCATGAAATTGTTG
>JACQEW010000307.1 GCA_016200365.1 Nitrospinota bacterium | reverse complement strand
CTTGACTTCTATTACCACCAGATATTTTTCTAATTACCACCATAGGACGAATACCACGTTCTGCTAAATTGTTGGTTAGGGGAACATTGTTATAGAGCAAGGTGGTAAGTAAATTAATCCCTTGGTTAGCAATGCGGGTTTGGATTTTCATAGCGTCTTGATGAAAGTATTTGGCTTCAGCCATACCTTTTAGTTCCTTGCTTAACCGTTGATATGCTGCTTGCCTTTCAATAGCATCGAATGGCTGTGCAATGATTTCTTTGAGAGAGGCATACATTTTCTTTAACTCCCTATGCAGTAATCTTACCTCTGTTGAGGCATCGGGTGCTTTTGCTGCTTCAGAGCTGTTACGCAAGAGATGAGCCCAACAGCTTTGGTGATTGAGAGGCAGTTTCTTATATGCTGCATAGTCGTCCCTGACCAATACATCATCATGATGCGAGCCGGTTAGAATCTTTTCAGGCACACCTTTCCCCCGAGATTCCTTAATAGTATAATAGGCATGCTCTTTGGTAAAGAATCCCCACAACCAATGATTTATACCATCTACCCTCCAGCCTGTTTCATCGGCATGTTTTACAGGAGAGGCTCGTATCTGCTCTAAAATCTGCTCATACCGATTCCCTAACCATTTTTGCGATCTATGCAGCATCCCTACCAGCGACCCCTTGCTGACCTGTATTCCATACCAATTGGCAAGACTCCATACAATCGTATCCCAACTGCTCCTCGCTATATATTTATGGATAAACACATATAGGAGGACATTAATCCCAAAACGACTTTTTGGAATAACTTCCGAGATTTTTGCCTTGACTCTCCTTTTGCACTTTTTACACCATTGCAGCTCCCTTTCATAACGGATAACCTGTGCCCGATATACTTCAATCGGAGGAATATCCTCTACCGTGTGTTTCTCGATATTTTTACTTCGTTCTATCCGGCTGCTACAGTCAGGGCATGTCTCAAGATAGATACGCCTTACCTCATCCACCCGTTCAGGAGTTTTTCGACCTCGACCAGGATGTCCCTTTTGTCCACCCCGTTTTCTCTTAGGGGTAAAGACATCATAAATCTCCTCAATACCTTCATTTTCTTTATCACCTTTCTTTGCCCTGACATTCGGCTTGAAAATCGTATCCCTGTAGCGATCACGCTGCTGCTCAAGCTCTCTGCATCTGTCTTCAAGCTCTTTGATTCTCTTTTTATCTTCTTTCTTCTCCCGTTCTAAGTCTTCTACTTCTCTTTTCAGCTTGGCACGAGCCTCTTGCTGTGCTTTGAGTGCATGCCGCAGTGTTGCCACCTCTACCCGCAGCTTTCTCTTCTCTTCGTCTGCACTTATCCAATGTCCTAACTGCATAGAATCTCCCTGAAATTTCTTGCCAATGGGTAAAGATAAATATCCTTAACAGGAACTATTAGTTTATTGTATCGGTCATTGCGACTCCGCCCCTGCGTTTTACCTGCATGAATCCAGTTGGCAGCACGGTAACATGTCCCGGCAAATCGTCCAACCTCCACAAAGGTCTCTAATAAAACTATTCTGTGTCCATACTTTTCTTCCCAATCTTTTGATACTCGTCGAATAATCTTACCTAAAAGGTGGCTGGCTAAATGGGGAATCCTTTTGAGCAGGAGAAAACGCATGTTATTGGCGAGCAGGGGCAAGTTGCGACGACGATACTCTTCATCCCAACCGATATGCTTATCTCTCGGTAAAATACTCCATGCCGCAGCGCCAAAGAGTAAACAACCTAATACTTCCACTCTTTTATCCCAAACTAAATATGAAATATGTTCTCCAACACTACCTCGATACCCTAAATAATGATGTCGGGCTAATAATGCATTAAACAACTTCCCTGAAGTCGTTCCTGGTTTTGCTATCTCAATCTTTAATGGTTGGGCTTCGGATAGATTGCAGGCTGACGAATAGAAAGGCATGGTTAACGACAGCGGCTTGCTTTGATCCCTCATCCGTGAAGGGACTTTCCGACGACGAGGCGGAAGGGTGATATACCCCCTTTTCTCCAACTTCCTTAATAAACTCCGACATGCAATGTCCTTTAATATTCCCTTCCCATTCCGCCAATTCCAAAGTAAACACAATTCTTGCGATAGCTTCGTGTAATGCCATTCCGGATGAGAGCTAATCATTCCTGAAATCTGGAGAATATCTCCATGTGTAATAACTCTCCCTTGAACAACTATATCTTCTTGCATATCTATTTTTGTATACCATATTCTTATTTGGGAGTCCAGTCCTTTTTTTGTTTTTTAAGTTTTTAAAACTGAATAGTTACAAAAATTTGTAACTATTCAGTTTTGCAAAGTGGAAGATGACAGGTAGTTTTTGAGGGTAGAGATGATAGGTTGTTGTTGGAAGCGGATAGTTTGCAAGATACTCATATTAACAGAATGGGTTTTTGCCCCTTCTTGACTTCTATTACCACCAGATATTTTTCTAATTACCACCATAGGACGAATACCACGTTCTGCTAAATTGTTGGTTAGGGGAACATTGTTATAGAGCAAGGTGGTAAGTAAATTAATCCCTTGGTTAGCAATGCGGGTTT
>JACQEW010000283.1 GCA_016200365.1 Nitrospinota bacterium | reverse complement strand
GGCAATGCCGGTATGTCATTGGCACCCCATCTTCATTTTCAATTGATGAACGGGATTGACCCTTTTACAGGTAATTTGATTCCTGCTCATTTCCGCCGATACGAGCGGTGGAACGATAATTCATGGGAAAATGTGCAGAATGGAAGACCTGTCAAAGGCGAAAGAATCAGGGTGAAATAATTAATTGAAGATTGAAGATTGAAGATTGACTATTAAAGAAAGGAGGAATCATTATGAAAGAGGGAGAGAAGTTGACTAAGCTCGAAGCATGGCTGGTGGCCGCAATAGTTGCCGTAATTTCTGCTGGCATGGTCAGGGGTTTTTGGAGCATCAGTCCATGGGCGTTGCTGGCGGTAATCGGCATTGCCGCTTACCCATTGTGGACTTATTGGCGCAAAGTATGCGGAAGCTGCGAGCATACCAACTGCCCTTTCAACCATAACAGATGAAGCATTACGGCTCGTTCAGGGAATGAGCCGTAATTTAATGTATATTTCAATGTAGGGCAAGCCTTTAGGCTTGCATGCAGGGCTAAAGCCCTGCCCTACGGTGTGTTGCTGCCGGATGAACAATGTCGTTATATAACTTGAATACGACCCTTAATTCATATGTGAGTGAGCAGGCGTACTTACCTTTTAGGTTGCCTGAAAGTGGGTGGGTGTGTAGAGTTGGGTCAAAGGGGTTATTTGAAAGTTTGATATACAACTCCTCGTATGTCTTTTTAAGATTCGGATTTTTCTTAAGAAGCTTCTTGGCGCGTCTGAGAAAGGTCTTATCAGGATTAACCTTCATCATCGTCATCAGGGACATTAAGGATAGCCTGTATAAACTCTTCAGGGGTTTTGCATTCTACGACATCGTGTTCCTGCTCAGTCTTCAGCACCCGTTCTTCAAAGGCTTTACGCTTCTTTTCTTTTTCAAGAAGATAACCTACATAATCCCTGACCTCTTGAATCCGCTCATCAGAAAGATTAAGAAGCATTTCATCGATGTCAGATATTTCCATAGTTTTCATGCCTTCATAATAAAAGAGGGCAGGTTTTATGTCAATAAAAAACTTATTTCAAAAATTATTTCGATAATACTTCTTCAAATACTTTCATGGCTCTCTGCAGCCTATGCACAGGAGGGTTCTGGAGTTCAGTTCAATGGTTATGTAGAGGCTGAGAATAAGACCTATTTTAAAGAGGTAAATCCCGAGCATGTTGATAATGGAAGAAATCAGATGATATTTTTCCTGAAATCCAGCGCTGCCCCTAATGAAAAGGTAAAACTTTTCTCGGCAATAGAGATAAGAGATGATGAAGTAAATCATGCAAGAAACCGTGTATGGCTGGATGAGGCATACATTGATTACGAGGGAGAATCCTTTGACCTCCGCATAGGAAAACAGGTATACGGATGGGGGAAGGCTGACAGCATTAACCCTACCAATAACTTAAATCCTGTTGACTACAGCGATTTGCTTGATACAGATGAAGAGGAAATCGGTATGACAAGCTTACGGGGAAGATATTATCTGGGTAACTGGACATTTGAAGGTGCTGTAATTCCTGTCTTTGAGCCGAGTATACTTCCTAATTATAATTCACGGTGGAATCTCTTTCCAAAGGCTCTCTCAGCCCTGCCTGTTCAGACACGAGAGCCGTCAAAGGAGTTTCAGAATATCCAATATGCAGGAAGGGTATCTTCTACATTTAATGGCTTAGATTTTTCAGTAAGCTATTACAGAGGTTTTGAAAAATTCCCTTCAGTATTTGTAAAATCTAATTCTGTCATCATGGAATACCGCAGCCTTCAGGTCATTGGTGGAGACTTTGCAGCATCATTTGATAAACTTGGTATTCGCGGTGAGGCAGGATATTTTATCACCGATGACTTTGATGGTAAAATTCCAGAAGTGAGTGACCCCTATTTGATGTATGTCCTTGGACTCGATTACAAATTTAGCAATTTAATAGAAGAACAGGACTTATATATTTTGTGCCAGTGGATACAGACACTGCCATTACCTGAAAGGGATTCGCTTTCAGAAAGTGATTTAAGGTATCTATTTAAAAGGGCGGTAATGCTGAAAGCAGACTGGAGTTTTACGGATTATACGAAATTTTCCTTTCAGGGTATATGGCGGTTACATGCCGAAGATATATTTTTACAGCCGATGCTTTCCTCAAATCTATCGGATGGTTTAAATCTCGAAGTTGGGGCAGATTTGCTTTATGGAAAGGAAGGGAGTTTTTTTGAAAGCTTTAAAGATAACCAGCGTATCTTCGCAAGATTGAAATACAGTTTTTAGGTTCTATAAAGACTTGAACACGATGACACGAATGATCACGAATAACACGAAAGAATAGAAGATAGAGGATAGAAGTCAGAAGATAGATTTCTACATTCTAATTTCTATTTTCTAACTTCTATCTTCTCTATTCGTGCCATTCGTATATTCGTGTAATTCGTGTTCCTGTATTTAATAAACTTTGCTAAAAAAGCAAGGTTTTACAACCTTGTATTACAGATACATTTTTTTAGCGCCTTAGGTTTTTGTGGCTGATATGTTAAGTTTTTGACGGCATGCCAAAGTATTTGTGGAAAACTGGTTTTAGTAAGCTGGGCAGGATAAATTCCATTAATAAAAAGATGATTGCCGTTGCGAGCAATCCGGCTTTTATAAACAATATGTAAACTGTAAGAGCTATCACTGCAAATTCCGCCATCCTGAGAGGGACGATAATCGCCTTTCTCTTTACAAAATGCGGTTTCTCCCCTTCATTCTCCTTTAGTGCAAGCTGCACAAAATTTCCAAAGGAGATTGCAGCCATTAAGCCTATCAGGGCAATTGCTATAATAAAATAATCAAAAATCATAAATAGGTTTTTGCATATTCACTTAACGCCTCTAACAGTTTTATCTTCTTTATAGGCTTTGTTAGATGTGCAGTGCAGCCTGCATCGAGGCTTTTTTGTGTATCTTCTTTAAAGGCATGGGCTGTCAGGGCAATAATCGGTGTGGACTTCGCCCCCTTCTCTACCTCCCATTTCCTGATAATCCTCGTGGCAGTGTAACCATCCATTACAGGCATCTGCATGTCCATAAGCACAAGGTCATACTTCCCTGACATAAACTTTTCAACCCCTATCTAACCGTTCTCGGCTATCTCTATTTTATGCGGGGTCTTTTTGAGATAGGATTCTATAAGCAGACGATTATCTCTCGAATCTTCGACAAGAAGGATGTTTAGAGGCGGAATATCTTCAAAGGCAGCAGGTTTTACCTGAGACGCTTTTTCTGTAATAACCTTTTTTTCGCCAATCGCCGCCGATATTGCAGCCCTTAATTCCGCTTTCTTAACGGGTTTAACCATGTATCTCGCCATTCCGAGCTCTTTTGCCCTCTTTGTATGCCCTTCCCTGTTGTCTGATGTGAGCATCATAACAGCCATGCCTGCAAATGTCGGGTCATTTTTCATATATTCCGCCATCTGGAACCCGTCCATCCCGGGCATACGGCAGTCGAGCAGCACCAGTTT
>JACQEW010000282.1 GCA_016200365.1 Nitrospinota bacterium | reverse complement strand
GGGCGGAAAATATGCAGAGGGGATTATTTTTGCTGACGGATTTTTCCCTGCCTCTGAAAAGCCTGCTGTAAAGGAATTTGTGGAGAGATATAAGATATTTTACAATAAAGAGCCTGATATACTCGCTGCACAGGCTTATGATGCAGCAAGGATTATATTGAGTTTAATCAAAAACGGCGCGAAGAATAGAGAGGAGATAAAAAACGGTCTCCTGAATTTAAAGGATTATAACGGTGTTTCCGGAGCCGCCGCCATTCAGTCGTCAGGAGATTCTCAAAAGACATTATTCTTTCTGACAGTGAAGAACGGGAAGATTGTGGAAATAAAATAACCAGAAGACAGAAGTCAGAAGCCAGAAGTCAGAAAATAAAAGTCTGTCTTCTGTCTTCTGTCATCTGTTTTCTGATTACAGTCCCATTGTATCTTTACCTGTCTTTGTCCCCGGCTCTGAAAATTCGGTCGGCTCTGTCCCGTCGAGGAAGCATTCAAGGGCAATATCGCTTGTTTCAGGTGTAGCAAGCAGACCTGTCTTCTTATCTACCTTGGCGAAGACTATGCCGGCTGGAACCTGAAAATTCTTAACAGGCATCTTTTTCAAAACCCTCTCCATGAAACTGACCCATAGAGGGCTTGCCGCCCTTGCCCCGGTCTCATTCTTTCCGACAGGCTCGTCCCTGTCCATACCGACCCATACGCCTGCAACAATATCCGGGGTATAGCCGACAAACCACGCATCCATATAATTATTGGTAGTCCCTGTCTTTCCTGCGACAGGTCTTCCGAGAGCCTTTGCCCTCCATCCTGTCCCTTCCTGAACTACACTCTGAAGTATATTTGTGGTTATATACGACAACTCTTCGCTTATAGCCTTTTCCGTGAACGGTTTGTTTTCCTCGAGGATATTCCCGTCTTTATCGCTTATCGTCTTTATTGCCACAGGCTCTGTCCGCATTCCTTTATTTGCGAAAACTCCATAAGCCGATGTTAATTCCAATAGGGTTACTCCCGATGTCCCGAGAGCCAGAGATAAATCAGAGGTAAGATAGCTCTTTATCCCCAATCTTCTGGCGAATTCCATCGCATGTTTAACGCCCATGCTCTGAAGCAGCTTGACGGTTATCACATTCCTTGAATGGGTGAGAGCTATACGCAGGGTGGTAGGTCCGTAAAATTTCTCCTCAAAATTTGCAGGCTTCCAGTTCTCCTCGTCTTTTTCTTCAAATATAACAGGAGAATCAATAAATATACTTGCAGGCGTAAACCCCTTTTCAAAGGATGCTGAATATATAATGGGCTTGAAGGCTGAGCCGGGCTGTCTCTGCGACTGGATAGACCTGTTGAACTTGCTCCTCTCAAAATCGTATCCGCCGACCATTGCCCTTACAAACCCTGTTGAAGGGTCAATACATAATAAGGCTCCCTGCACAAGAGGCTCCTGCTCCAATGCCAGTTTAATCCCCCCGCTTGCCCCTTGCCCCCCCTGCTTACTACTTGCAGGGGCAGGCTTGCCCCTTGCCCCTTGTTCTTCGAGTATCCTTACATCAATTATATCTCCTGTCTTTAAAACCTCCTTTGCATTTTTGATCTTTCCAAAAGACAGCGCATCAACAGAAGGGTCGTATTTATGAGCCCATGCCATATTCTGAAGATGAATAACACCCTTTGTATCCCCTGAATCAAGTTGAGGGTCTACGGCTTTAAGACTCACAAAAACCTTTTCAGTAGTTGTATCCGTAACTACGCCGACCACCCTGTTCCCCGCCTTTAAACCTTCGGTTTTTTCCCTTCCATCCGGAAAATTCTTCAACTCTATATCCTCGACCCTTTTCCAGTCTATGACCTCTTCGGGGTATAGCTTTATATTGCCGAGAGAACCTCTATATCCGAGCCTTTTATCAATCTCCAAAAGTCCTTCTTTTACTGCATATTCTGCTGCCTCCTGGAAATCGAGTTTTAATGTAGTATAGACCTTCAACCCGCCTTTATATAACCCGGAGCTTCCGTATTTATCCTCTACATACTGCCGGATATATTCGGCAAAATATGGCGCACGATTTCTCCTATCCTGCCTTTCTTTTAATTTAAAATCAGATGCTGCTGCCCTTTCTGCTTCCTCGGATGTAATAAACCTAAGTGATTCCATCCTCCTTAAGACATGATTGCGTCTGCTCTTTGCATTTTCAGGAGACAGGTAAGGGGAATATCTCTTTGGAGACCTCGGAAGCGCTGCTATTATCGCCATTTCGGGAAGGCTAAGCTCATTAATATGCCTTCCAAAGTAAACCAATGCTGCCGCCTCAACGCCATAAGCGCTGTGACCATAATATATCTGATTAAGGTATATCTCCAATATCTCATCCTTTGAAAAATTCTCCTCTATTCTTGTTGCAAGTATAGCCTCTCTCAATTTCCTGAAAAGAGTTCTTTCCGGTGTGAGGAACATGGTCTTTGTAATCTGCTGGGTTATAGTGCTGCCCCCTTCTACAACACCGCCTGCCTTTATATTGCTCCACATTGCGCCGACAATTCTTTTAAAATTAAAGCCCTTATGCTTGTAGAACTGGTCATCTTCCACTGCAATGGTCGCCAGCTTCATAAGCGGAGGCATTTTATTTAATGGAAGGAGCACCCTCCGCTCGATATAGAATTCCGATATTAACTTTCCGTCGTCGTCATAGACCTCGGTTATCAAATTCGGCTTATAATTTTTTAAGGTCATGACATCCGGAAGGTTTCTATAAACTTTGGTGTAGACAATTAATGCCCCTCCTGCAACGGAAAGGGTGAAAAGGAGCAATAGAGGGAGGATGACATAGAGGATTATTTTTTTCACTCCCCACTTTCCCTGTCTAATCCTTCGTTTTGGTCTTTGTTTCATCTGAAAATCATTTTTAAACGCAAAGTCGCAAAGAAAAGAACAAAAATAATCACACAAAGACACAAAGCCTCAAAGGAAATAAAAAAGGATTAAAAGATTAGAAGATTGAAAGATTAAATCTTTTAATTTGTAATCTTCTAATCTATAATTCTTTTCTTTGTGCCCTTTGTAACTTTGTGTGAGAAAATAAGAAAAATCATTTTTCTTTGTGTCCCTTTGCGTCTTTGCTTTAAAATTTTAATCCTTCTTTAAAATTTGTGCAACTTTGTCCAATATAATCTCGGCTATACTATCCTTTGGCATTAAAGGAATATCCTCAACATTACCCTTTTTATCAATTATAGCTACCTTATTAGAATCACTGCCAAAACTATTGACACTGTTTGCAATAATGAAATCAAGATGCTTATTTTTTAATTTCTCCTTTGCATTTTTAACAATATCTTCCGTTTCAAGGGCAAAACCAACGATAAGCTTTGAGCTTTGAGCTTTGAGCTTTGAGCTTTGAATTTCCTCTAATATATCAGGTGTCTTCTTCAATTCAAGAGTAATACTTTCCCTCTCCTCCTTCTTTATCTTTTTATCAGAATAGCTTACAGGAGAGAAATCGCTGACTGCCGCTGCCATAACTATAACATCGGCATTCTCTGATTCTCTAAGAACTTCCCTCCTCATATCATCTGCGCTTTTTACAGGTATGAATTTTACCCCCGATGGAGGAGCGAGATTGGTCGGTCCGCTTATCAATATCACCTTTCCGCCTCTCCTCTGGGCAGCAGAGGCAACAGCATAACCCGTCTTGCCTGAGGAGTGATTTGATATGAATCTGACAGGGTCAATTGCCTCATGGGTAGGTCCTGCGGTTACCAGTATGGTCTTACCCTTTAATCCCCCCTCAACCCCTTTACTAAAGGGGGGATTGGGGGGATTAAACAGCAATTCTCTAACCCTCGATAAAATAGTGTCAGGCTCAGCCAGCCTGCCTTCTCCCTCATCTCCACATGCCAGCTCTCCGACCCCGACGTCTATAAAATTTATATTAAAACCCTTTAACCTTTTTATATTATCTTTCACAACCGGATTGGCATACATATTATTATTCATTGCAGGCGCAATCAGCACAGGAGATGTTACAGAAAGATAGAGGGTGGAAAGCAGGTCATCTGCAATACCACCGGCAAATTTTCCAATTATATTAGCCGTGGCAGGTGCGATAAGAAGAAGGTTACATTTCTTCGCAATATCAATATGAGGCATATCCCCCCGCTCCCCCCCTTTGTAAGGGGGGGCGGGGGGGGGTAGAAACATCTCTGAATACACCGGATTCCCAGAAAGGGTCTGGAATGTGAGGGGTGCAACAAACTCCCTTGCATTTCGGGTCATTACCACCCATACATCCGCACCGTCTTTTTTTAAGAGCCTTGTCAGCTCCACCGCCTTATACGCAGCAATCCCCCCGCATACACCGAGGATTATCGTTTTACCCTTCAGGTTCATTTTTATTTTCTCACACAAAGTCGCAAAGAACACAAAGATTTATTTTATTTCTCCATTGAAATTCTTGATATTCCGTCTTTCATCCATTATTCTTTGAGGCTTTGTGTCTTTGTGTGATTATTTTTATTCTTATAACTTCAAATCCGGCAACTCAGGAATAAAATTCGGATACCTGCATCTCTCGGCAAAGATTATTGACTTCAACTGATGAACCGCATCATCTATATCGTCATTTATTATAATGTAGTTGTATGTCTTATAATGATGTATCTCCTCCTCGGCAGTCTTTAACCTCTTTCTTATTTCTTCATCCGAGTCCGCTCCTCTTGCCCTTAACCTTTTTTCAAGGGTTTTCATAGAGGGAGGGAGTATAAAGATATAACATCCGGTTTTATGTTTCTTTCTTAATTGCTCTGCACCCTGAACATCTATCACAAGGAGCAAATCCTTTTTTTGGTTTTTTACGATATCGAGATTATTGACAGATGTTCCATAGTAGTTGCCGTGCACCGAAGCCCATTCAATAAATTCCTCCCTCTTTATCATCTCCTCAAATTCAGCCTTTGATACAAAGTAATAGTGCTTGCCGTCTATCTCATCGGGTCTTGGAGGTCTTGTGGTATGGGATATGGAATGGTATATATCGTCAACAATCTCGGTTATCTTTTTTGAGATGGTGGTCTTTCCAGCCCCTGACGGGGCAGAGACAATAAATAAAATGCCTTTAGACTTCATAAGAGAGTTTATGAGTTTATGAGTTCATGGGTTCATGAGTTATTTTTTAACTCATCAACTCATCAACCCATAAACTTATTCAATATTCTGCACCTGTTCTCTTATCTTTTCCAACTCCCCTTTAATAATTATTACCTGCTGCGATACAAAATAATCAATTGCCTTCGAGCCAATTGTATTTGTCTCCCTGTTCATCTCCTGCAGTATAAATTCCAATTTTCTCCCTACAGCCCCGCCCTCGCCCAAAAGCTGCCTGAACTGTCCAAGATGGCTTTCCAGCCTTATCAGCTCTTCTGTTACATCGCTCCTCTCAGCCATTACGGCAACTTCCTGTGAAATTCTTTCATCGGGAATTTCCGCCCCCTCTAACATCTTATCGAGCTTTTCCTTAAAACGTCCCCTGAACCCTTCTATCAGCCTCGGCTGCTCATCCTTTAAAGTAATTATACATCCGTTTATAATTTTCAATCTTTCTGTAATGTCCCTATCGAGCGTCTCGCCCTCTTTCTCCCTCATATTATTAAGGGAATTAAGAGCCCCTGTCAATGCGTTCTCCAGAATTTTCATGTAGGACTCGATTTTTTTATCCGCCGTCTCGTCCGATTCCTCATACTTCAATATGCCGTTTAATTGCAGGAGGTGTCCAAGCTCTACCTTTCCTTTAATATTTAACTTTTTCTTAAGCTCATCTACTGCCGTTAAATATTGCCTTGCCAGATCCATATCCAATTTCAACCCTCTTACAGCGCCGTTTATCCCTTCAAATGTAACATATACCTCGAAATACCCTCTGGAAAATTTCTCCTTTACCTTCCTCTTTATTGTATCCTCTAACCCCGAAAGTCTCTGTGGGACTTTTGTCTTTATTTCAAGGAATCTGTGATTTACAGACTTCGCCTCCACAAGGCACCCCCCTGTCTCATCCTTTATCTCAGCCCTTCCATAACCTGTCATGCTTCGTATCATAATAAGTGCAAGTGTAAGTGTAGGTGAAAGTAAAAATACCTATCACTTACACTTACACTATTTTGGTGGATGTGGCGGGAATC
>JACQEW010000281.1 GCA_016200365.1 Nitrospinota bacterium | reverse complement strand
TTAATATCAGTTTCTGCCTTATTAACAGGAAATTGGTTTTCATAGGCATAAATTTGCTTTTTACAGGTATATGTGAGCTTGTTGCACAAACCTTAAAACACAAGTCAATAAAAGAGAATTTTACTAACCTGAATAATCACGTTATACATTTTGACCCAATTTTTATCTGGTAAAACTCCACCTTCTACTTTTAAACTGTTTGAGCCGCTAACACCGTAGTGCTTCTCCACAGTTTCAGCAGATTATGGGTGGCACAAATCATTTTCCATTCCTCTCTGCATGCTTCAAGCCCACGCCTCATAAAGTTCACTATCCCCCGACATCCCTTTATCTGTCCAAATACTGCCTCCACAATCTGTCCCCGTTTCTTATACAACCCCTTCCCCCGCTTCGTTAAAAGCTTCCTCTCCATACGCTCCTTTAAGCTGAGTCCCTTCGGTGTCCTCCCCCTCGGCAAAGGAGACTCCCTCATTGCCTTCCTCTCCTTCCAGTCCTTCTTGGTCGCCATTATATGTTCTACTACTTCCCCTTCTATCTCCTTGAGGTTCTTCTCACTGCAATATCCAGCATCGGATAAGACTACCGCCATATCTCCTATGCCTTTTCTTCTCTCAACTTCATCTTTTTTTATTGCTTCAATGTTTTCTCTTGTCTTCTTTACCATCGGATGAAGTTCTTTTATATCATTTTCTTTATTCGTTAGTTCCGCTGCTACTATTATCTGTTGCCTCCATCTCAAGCCGCTCTTTACATTCTTTTAGCCTCTTTAAGCGACTCCTGCGGTCTCTTAATCCTTCAGGAATCTCATCCCCTCGCTTATCACTCCCGTAAAGCTCATCTTCTTTTGCATCTACTGCCTCAGATTCTGATAGCATCTTCTTTACTTCCTTATTTCCTCAAGCCCCTTTTCGGGTGTCTTCATATGCTCGACAATATGGGAGCAATAAATATAATCAAAAGACTTATCCTTAAAGGGAAGATTTTCTATATCTCCGCAAATAAAGGGTCTATCGGCAATAATTCTCCCTCCCCTTTCGGTATCGTCCCTTATAAACTTATCCATTAGAATATCGGCACGGATAAACGGCTTATCACCGCTCCCGATTTCAAGGACTAAATCCCCTCTTTTGATATTCAATTTTAAAAAATCTAAGAGATACCCTTTAATTCCCCGTCCAAACATGATACCGCTTTATAGCCTCCGATGTGGCAATCGTTAAATCTTTTATATGTTTTTCGATTGAAAATTGTTTTTCTGCCAGATCCCTTCCCGCTATTCCCATATCATGGGCAAGCTTTTCATTTCGGAGAAGGAGCTCGATTCTCTCCCTCATTTTCAAGACATCCCCGGGCTTAACCAGAAAACCTGTCTCCCTGTCAATCAACCATTCCGAAACTGCACCTGTATTGAATGCTACAACAGGTGTCCCGTGTGCCATAGCCTCGATTCCAGCCATTCCAAAAGGCTCGGGCCAGAGGGAGGGAAAAACCAATACGGCAGCCCTGTCATAATAATCATTCAATTCATTCTCTTTCAGCCATCCTTTAAGCTCGATCCGATTTAAAACTCCCAATCTTGATGCCTTTTTTTTTATCTCGGGGAGATAATAACCATCGCCGGCAATAATCAGCTTGTAATCAATCTCCAGGCCGGCAACGGCATCGAGAAGATAATCAACACCCTTTTCACGGGAAATCCTGCCTGCATAAAGTAACATGGAACGGTCTTTTTTGGAGACAGCGGACGGGATATAATGCGGGAAATGATTGGTAACTGTAATATTTTTATCCCCTATTCCGTTTTGTTTCAGATTATTCCCCATGGCATGACTAAAGACAATAAACTCGTCAAACAAATTCTTTCGTGATAAAGAATTGCTGCAGTGGGTTATCCTCTCTATTAATTTTTGCGGATGTCTCATCGCACATTTCGTTAGATATGCCATAAAAAAACAGCGTAAGGGATTATACCTTAATCTGCATCCCCTCTTAAACAGGGATAAGTATTTTGCGCCGCCCGGACAGTAAAAGCGATGGTCATGAACAAACTTTATAACAGGTATAATCTCTCCCAATGCTTCTATTAAATTAAAGTTAAATACATTATGTATGTATGCAATATCAAACTTTCCTTTTTTCAGGATATCTATTGCTGAATTTACAAAGCCCTGCTCATCGGAATTATCGATACCTGACAGGAATATTTTGGGGCAATCAATGACCTCTGTTGATGAAGGGGTTTGAACATAGAACAGCAGGGAGACATCGTAACCGAGCTCCTGTAATTTCCTTGTAACCCTGTCAATGTATATCTCGGTTCCGCCTGCCCTATGGCAGAAGTTATTTATATGGAGTATTTTCGGCTCAAGTCCCATAATTATGGATAGAAAATAAGGTATCTGGCAAGGCATACTCCTTTTTTTATTAAAAGAAAAAAGGGCTTATTAAATGCCTGAGATAGATTATCTTATATCTTTGCCTGGAATTCAAGGTATGAGAGTGACTAATCTGTAGCCACAATTATTGACATAATTATTTAAGACTATATAATAGTTTTAAAGGGGGTGATTTGGATGATAATTACAAATATAAAAGATTTTAAAGATAAAGCTGCAAATTACTTAAAGAAAGATGAGCCTATCCTTGTTACCAGACATGGTAAGGTTACAGGACTTTTCCTTCCTGTCGAACATCCTGAAAGCATTCCTTTAGATATAAGGACTGAATTGCTTTCAAGATTTGGAGAATAGGCATATGCACTTGACTGATATAAATATCGTGCAAAAACGGTTTAACCTATTGAAAATACTGCATTTATTAGAAATAAAGGGCAAACAACCCCGTATGGCAAATTGTCAATCATATCAATAGGTTGCAACTTTAACATCAGTCAAGTGGATACCCCAATTGGAGAATATATAAGCAAGACACTGGAAAGTAAAAGTATTAAAGAGGAGGATATCCTTGAGGATTTCAAGGAAAAACAAACAAGTTTAATTGGGAATCATCCTATAACCCAAATCCCGATATAGAG
>JACQEW010000280.1 GCA_016200365.1 Nitrospinota bacterium | reverse complement strand
TCACCTCCTATCAGGCAAGCCCTTATTGAGTTATGTGATTAACCTTGCCAGAGGATTGAATCCTGATAGAATAGTAGTTGTAATAGGACATAGGGCAGAGAAGGTAATGGAAGGGGCAAGGGGCAAGGGTATAGGGGCAAGTGAGAGAATAGAGTTTGTGGAGCAAAAGGAGCAATTGGGGACAGGTCATGCAGTTAGTCAGACCGAAGATGCCCTGAGAGATTTTCACGGCAATCTCCTTATACTTTCGGGGGATGTCCCACTTTTAAGAATAAAAACAGTCCGCAGACTTATCAAAATCCATACGGATTCTAATGCATCGGTTACTGTCCTGACGGCAAAGGTGGATAATCCTGCAGGATACGGCAGGATAGTAAGAGACAGCACAGGAAGGGTTGTAAATATTATAGAAGAGAAGGATGCTTCTCAAGAAATTAAAAAAATATCGGAGATAAATTCAGGGATATACTGTTTTAAAAAAGATTTTTTATTCGATTCCCTGAAAAGGATAGATAAAAACAATATCCAGAAGGAATATTATCTTACGGATGTGGTAAGTATTGCCTTTAAAACATCGCTTAAAATCGAGACATTGACAGCAAAAGACCCGCATGAGATTATGGGTATAAATACACAGGGGGAGTTGAGGATTGCTGAGGAGTTAATGCAAAATGCAGATTGCAAATTTTAAATTGCAAAATTTTAAAAAAGGAATTCATTAATTTTGCATTTTGCACTTTGCATTTTACATTTTGATTTTCTATGTCAGGAATAGTCGGTTATATAGGTGGGCAGAACGCTGTCCCGATACTGCTCGATACCCTCAAAAGGCTCGAATACAGGGGCTACGATTCCACAGGGATAGCGGTTATACAGAACAGCGCCCTCGTATCGAGAAAAAAGGTCGGTAATATAGAGATTCTCAAAGAGAGTCTCAGGAATGAGCCTTTCGGGGGAAACATAGGCATAGGACACACGCGGTGGGCTACCCACGGCAAGCCTACTGAGGAGAATGCCCATCCTCACATTGCCGGAAAAATAGCTATTGTTCATAACGGCATTGTCGAAAACTATCTTGCCCTTAAAGAATCCCTTTTAAAAGACGGAAGGAGTTTCGTATCCGAAACCGATACGGAGGTCATCGCCCACCTTATTGACAAGTATTTTGATCCTTCGGCAAGCTCAGGAACAGGCTCAGGGCTGGAGACGGCAGTTCAGAAGGCTATAAGCGAGATTTCGGGAACTTATGCACTATGCGTCATAAGCCCTTCTGACCCTGACAAGATCGTTATTGCAAGGAATGAGAACCCCATTGTAATAGGGCTCGGCAGGGGAGAATTTTTTATCGCCTCGGATGCAACTGCAATATTGAGTTATGTAAAGGATGTCCTATTCCTCGATGATGGAGAGGTTGCTGTCATTAAAAAAGAGGGGGTGCAGGTATACGACAAAAGCAGCAGACCGGCTGCAAAAAACATTAGAAGGCTGGGCTTAAATCCTATAATGATGGAAAAGGGTGGCTACCGGCATTTTATACTCAAGGAAATCTTTGAGCAGCCGAGGGCTATATGGGACACGATAAGGGGAAGGGTTTCAGGCGGTGATATTGTATTTGAGGATTTCAGGCTTGAAGGCTCTGAGGCTGGGAGAATAAAAAAGATATTCATAACAGGCTGCGGCACATCATGGCATGCAGGCTTAATAGGGAAATTCATGATAGAGGGTTTAAGCAGGATACCTGTAGATGTAGATATAAGCTCCGAGCTAAGATACAGAAATCCCATTATAGATTCGGAGACTCTTTTAATCGCTATATCGGAATCAGGCGAGACAGTGGATACCATTGCTGCGCTGCGAGAGGCTAAAAAGAGAGGGGCAAAGACAGTGGCGATATGCAATACCGTCGAGAGCAGTCTATCGAGGGAGTCCGACGGCAAGATAGATATTCATGCAGGACCGGAAATCAGCGTAGCTTCTACAAAGACCTTTACTGCCAGCCTATCCGCCCTATATATCCTCGCAGTATATCTCGCAAAACAGAGAGGCGCTATCGGCAAAAGTGAAGAGGCAGAAAGGGTTAAGGGGATTATCGCCCTGACCGGGAAGATAGAAGATGCAATGGGATTAGAGGAGGAGATAGAAGGGCTTTCAAAAATATTCTACGAAAAACGGGGGTTTTTATATCTTGGAAGGGGGATAAATTACCCTGCTGCACTGGAAGGGGCGATGAAGATGAAGGAGCTTGCCTACATTTATGCAGAGGGGTATTCGGGCGGAGAGATGAAACACGGACCAATAGCCCTCATTGATGAGAATACTCCTGTAATAATTCTCGCACCCCAAAATAGTCTCTATGAAAAAAGCCTGATAGACATAGAGGAGGTAAAGGCAAGAAATGGTGTCGTAATTGTATTTGCAACCGAAGGAGACACAGAGGTCGCCAAAAGGGCGAGGCATGTCCTATATATCCCTCACGTCCCTGAACTGCTCACCCCGATACTCTACTCAATACCGCTTCAGTTTTTAGCTTACTATGTAGCTCTCCGCAGAGGATTGAATGTAGACAGACCGAGAAATCTGGCAAAGAGCGTAACGGTAGAGTAAGACAAATTTCTATATATTCATTACTTAGTTCGCACTGAAAAATGACCTTTTTTTCACTTCCGTTATTTTTTCTTTTGCTCTATTTTATTGAAATTATTAAATTATGGAATAAAAGAAAAAATAAAAAGTCGTTCAAAAAAGTCATTTTTCAGTATCAATTACTTAACCCTCTATTAAAATCTTCATTTTATTCCAAATATATGCTTGACAATAAAACAACTCTGTTGTATAACAATATCGTTGTATAACAAATTCGTTATAGGGGGAGGCTAATTATGGAAGGACCTGGTTTTGTAATTGGCAACATAGCAAAAGGGAATGACCTTTGGGACAGGCAGGAAGAGATAAAGGGCATAATGAAAGCATTAGAGAAAAGCTCCATCTTACTAAAAGCTCCGAGAAGGTTTGGAAAGACAAGCATCATGTATAGAATTTATGAGGAATCTTCCGATTTTAAAACAATTTTTGTGGATACCGAAGGCATGAGGGACCCACAGGATTTTATTGCAGGATTAATGACAGAATTACTTTCTGATAAAAGTCTTAGCAATATTGCAAAAATGGGATTAAAGAAAATTGGGTCTGCCCTCACAAAGGTTGAAGAAATAAGTCTCGCTGACTTCAGATTAAAAATCAGAGAAGGTATCGGCAGGGAGTGGCACGAGAAAGGCTGTGAGCTCGTATCGAAAATAAAAGACTACACAGAGAAGGATATTCTATTTATCCTCGATGAGCTTCCGCTTCTCGTACAAAACATAATGCGTCAGGAAGGTGAAAAGACATCGCGTGATTTTCTTCATTGGTTTCGCTCAATCAGACAGATGCCGGAGTTATCTCGTGTTCGCTGGCTTGTAGGCGGCTCTATCGGGATAGAGCATATACTGGCTAAGATTGGTGTAGGAGTTCAGGTTATCAACGATTTTCAAATATTAAGGATATGCCCTTTCTCTGAGATAGAGGGGAGAAAATAT
>JACQEW010000021.1 GCA_016200365.1 Nitrospinota bacterium | reverse complement strand
GTCTCGTAAAATATCGTGTTGTCGAATATTGACCTTGCCACATGGGATTCTGCTGCAAAATGTATGACTGCATCCGACCGTGACACGAGATCATCCACCAGCTCGCCGTTTCTTACATTTCCATACCAGAATACAAAACGGGGATCGTCTTTCATGGAATCGGGGAAGTTATCCGCATTTCCCGCGTAGGTGAGGGCATCGAGGACTATTATTTTGTAATCCGGATACTTGCTGTAGATATACCTTACAAAATTGCTTCCTATAAAACCGGCGCCGCCTGTAATTAATATGGTTTTCATAAATTTCGTAAATTTTTTCTTTTCCGACTTTTTTAAGTTGGCATATCTTGCATCTTTTGTTTATCCAATGATTTTGATATTATATCTATTAAACCATGAAAGTCAAATTCTTACATATTGCATTGATAATATGTTTATCTTCAGTAGTGTATTTTAACAGCCTGAAGGCGCCATTTCAATTTGACGACCTCTTTACAATTGCCCAAAATCCGTCAATCAGATCCCTTGACCTGATTTCAGACAGTTTCGCTTTGCTTTCTGCAGATTTTTTTGCAAGACCTGTCCTCTATCTGACATTAAAAATAAATTACTATTTCGGCGGAATTGATACCCCTGGTTATCATCTCTTTAATGTATCTCTGCATATCGGTATATCAATTCTGATATATGTATTTGTATCGGCAATAGTAAAGCAAACTTATACTAAAGAATATAAACATCTACCCCTTTTTTCTTCCCTTATCTTCGCGGTCCATCCTATTAATACCGAGGCGGTGACCTATATAATAAGCCGTTCTATTCTGCTTTCAACATTTTTCGGCTTATTGATGATGCTTTTCTTCATAAAAGGGATGGAGGCAATAAACAAGAGGCAAGAGGCAAGAGGCAAGAGGCAAGAGGCAAGGGGTAAGAAGCAAGAGACAAGAGACAAGAGGCAAGATTCTTTCTTACTTCTTACTTCTTACTTCTTACTTCTTGCTTCTTGCCTCTGTCTTATCCTTTCCCTGGGCTCTCGTGAAGATGCGGCTATCTTTCCGATACTTTTAATAATTTATTACTATTTCTTTTTAAAACCGCAGGATATCGCCATAATCTCTAAGAAGAATATCGGTATTTTTGCCATCGTTCTTTTGGTGGTATTAGCGTATCCTTTAACAAGGTATATTATCAAAGGTGGAATGGGAATATCCGAAAACATGAAGGATTTTACACCCCTGACATACTTTATGACAGAGATTAATGTTATTGTCTATTATTATATTCGGACAATCCTTTTCCCCTTTAATTTCAATATAGACCCTGACATCAGGGCATTTTCAGGGGTAGACACCTCCACTGTATTTACCATCTTTTTTATTTTTTTCTTGTTTTTTGTTTTTCGAAAATACAGGATACTGTTCTTTTCGCTTTTATGGTTTTTTATCACCCTTACTCCCACATCCAGTATTATTCCGCTCCTCGATGCAGCAGCAGAACACAGGGTTTATCTCCCAATGGTGGGTGGTGCGATATTCATTGCCGGATGCCTCTCGAAGTTAAGAGTTCAGAGTTTTGAGTTAAGAGTTAAAAGCCAAAAACTATCCGTAACTCTTATTTGTCTTGTGATACTCTTTTTTTCTATAGGAGTGATAAAAAGAAATTATGTATGGAAGAGTGCGGTATCCATCTGGGAGGATGCTGCAAGAAAATCGCCCTTTAAAGCTAGAGTTTATAACGCCCTCGGGCTTGCATATCAGAGAGAAAAAGGTGATAGTGAAAAGGCACTGGAGCATTACAATATGGCTATAGCTATACAGCCTTTATATGCCGATGCCAGGATTAACAAAGGGGTTACTCTCATTAAACAGGAGAAACTTGAATATGCACTCAGTGAATTTAACATGGCGCTTATATTGAAGCCAAACAGTCCTGAAATCCATAATAACATGGGGATAATTTATTCTAAGAAAGGCGATTTGAATAGGGCAGTGGAGGAATTTCAACTGGCGCTAAAAATAAATCCCAACTATGAGGAGGCAAGGAAAAATCTACAGACAGTGCTGAATAGGCAGTAGACAGTAGGCAGTAGGCAATTACTGCTTACTCCTTACTTACTCTCCAAACCACTTGTGAAATGTATGTTTTGACCTTACATAGGAAAGTCCAAGCTTGTTCCAGATTCTTATCACACTAAAGTTATTTATCTGTGTATCGTAATCTATCATAGTGGATGTCTTAACAGAGTGCTTTATAAACTCAGACACTAAAGAAACATAAGCACCTCTACCATCTTTTGAAATCGCACTTAAACCACGCCCCATATATTTTATTTTATTTGATAAATCATTTAGAATTTTGTTTGCCTTGAAGCATAAAAATCCTACTACCTTACCCCCCTTTTCAGCAACCATCATTACATCTGCCTCTATGCCATCGCAGCAGTTCTTTGTCCACTCAAGGTAAAAATCAAGACCTTTACTTTTGGGAATATAATGGTCTATATTAAATCTGCCAATATAGTTCCCATAAGCCTCCCGCGCTATTTCAATTATCCTTTCTCTATCTTCCCTTTGATATTCGCGGATATTAAATAGAGAAGGCATACCAAACGGCTTAATATTTATTTCGTTTATATATGTTATTAAACAATCTACAATATAAAAACCTGCATTCTGTAATTCCATAATCAATAAGTGGTCATCCGTATCCGCCTTAACCGATATATGTTGAATTTCATTTTCCTTTGCAAAGATTGAAGCCTGCTGGAGCAGTATTTTTATGACACTCTCTTGAATAGAAGGTTCCATCAAGGGAGATACAATTATATGCTCTATCTTTCCCATCTTTATGCCGAAAAGATTGGAATCCCATGGAAGTGTTCTTAAGGAGATAATGCCTGCCAGAACACCTGACACCCTTGCAGAAACAACCTCCCCCTCACCCACCCTCACCCCAACCCTCTCCCAAAGGGAGAGGGGGTGAGGGGCAAGGGGAGAGGGGAGAAACGATTGGATTTGCTGATAGAGATATTCTTTGTTGACTTTAACGGTTTTATAACGGCGGTAGTCGTGGAACGGATAATTTTCTATAATCCCTTTAACATCTTCAAAATGAGATGGGTCTAACTTTTCAATATGTATGTCCATTTATTATAGTTAGGAGTTAAAAGTTAAGAGTTAAGAGTGAAGACTAAAGAAAAAACACCTCAATTCTTCATTCTTAAATCTTCATTCTTAATTATATAATGCGGTCGCCTCTTGGTCTCTATGTATATCCTTCCTATATACTCTCCTATAATTCCTATGCCAAGTATTAATATCCCGAAAAAGAAAAATACGAGGGCAATAATAGACCTTACACCAAATTCATTACCCAAAAATAGGCGGAGTAGTAGTAAATATATGCCCATAGCAAATCCAATTATGGACATGAAAAAGCCTATTAAACTTATAATCTGAAGCGGCGCTATAGAGAAGCCTGTTATTATGTCCCAGTTGTGACTGAATAGGCTGAAGAAATTATATCGAGATTTACCTGATTTTCTATGTGCATGTGCTATTTTTACCTCTCCAATTGATACACCAAGCCAGCTTATTAATACAGGTGTGG
>JACQEW010000271.1 GCA_016200365.1 Nitrospinota bacterium | reverse complement strand
GTGGAAATCCTGCAGAACATTATGCCCACTAAGATTTGAGATTGTCTCCTTGTCAAGATAAAGGGCTATCTCAAGGTCATCTCCATTTTGAGATATAAAAAGACACCACTTTGACGAGGGGCTCTTGATTTTGAGTCGAGGCTCCCGCCTCGTACTACATGATAGAGGCTCTTCGATAACATAGTCCTCCACATTAATGAATGTCTCCACTCCGTATATTTTTTCTATGATTTTCTGAATATGGGACAGCATATAAAATTTGCCACAGACTTTCACAGACAAAGAAAGTGTAAGTGAAAGTGAGAAGCAATAGATTCCTTACACTTACACTTGCACTTACACTTGCACTTTCTTTACTGCAGACACCTGCTCCCTTCGGAATATACAGGGATAACGCCTTTGTCTCTCAGCATAAAGGCATCCCTTGAACTGCCTGTTCTGACCCACCTCTCGTATATCCTCAGCAGGTCGCTGTTTGTGCCGACTGACGACATATCGCTGACCTCTGCGATTACATCGGTGAAATCCTTGAACTTCTCTGTAAGCTCAT
The DNA here is from genome assembly GCA_016200365.1 of Nitrospinota bacterium. Classification (GTDB taxonomy): domain Bacteria; phylum Nitrospinota; class Nitrospinia; order UBA9942; family UBA9942; genus JACQEW01. Next base: position 2,444 of record JACQEW010000271.1, on the reverse strand, counting down.
GGAATAGGCTGTAAAAAAGCTCGCCGTTGCGCTGCTCTTTCATCATGCCTGACAGATTATTATATGCAATTGAGCCGATGGCAATATAATAGTCAATGTCAATCAGTTTTCTCTTCAGGCTGTCTGAGAAAAAGCCTGATATAAAGAGAGAGAAGTCTCCAACCTGCTTAAATCTCTTTATCCTTTCGCTGTAGTCAGATCTCAGGGCATGGTTCAACAGCATTATCAACGGCTCGTCATTTGAGCCTTCAGGAAAGGATACATCGGTTTTGACATACTCGGAGAGGAGATTCACTATGTAGAATGCCACAGTCTCGTCGGTATGTATCTCCTGATGCCCCATAGCTCTCTCTACAAGCTCTTTAAAATATTCAGCGGTATTTTTATGCGTGGTTATTTTCATCGCTGCCATGATAACCTCCGTTTCAAAATATTATGCCATGTTTTTTAAGCCAGTCAGTCTCATCAAATTTTTCTGATAGATAGTCCTCAAAGGCAATCTCATTTTTTGTGAGTTTTCTGCCGTCAACATACTCCGACTTTTGACCGGACACCAGGCTTTTAACTTCCGATAGTTTTTCTGCAATGTTTATTATGTCATTGACCTTTATTATAAAGGCGAGCTTTGCAGAGGGCTCTATCATGTTCTGTTTCTTGAGGTCAAAGAGCATATTGATTACCTCATCGGATTTAATGAGCGCATTGGTAATTGCCTTTGAAAGCTCATTCAACACTTCATTCGGTCTTTCGTTCATTTTTAATAATCTCGTAAAAAGTCAAAAATTAGCCATAATTGTAAAATGTATCTCAGTTGTTGTAAGGGCTAATTTTGCCTTGACTTTTTACGAGTTCCTCCGTTATTTTCTTATCGGCATAATCTCTTTTGATTATAAATTATAGCAAAAATTATACCATTATATGTCTTTAACAAAAAAACCGGTTTTAATTCATTGAAAAAACACGCTCTATTTGATATTATACAAAAATAACAGATTGGGATGTTATTTCCCTGAGTGTCAAAATTGCCTATATTGGAGAAAAAAGTGATACAATAAGTGTCAATTGAGCCGTTGGCTCACAAAAGGGGATGAAAATATTAACGCAAAGACGCAAAGGGACACAAAGAAAAATGATTTTTCTTGTTTTCTCACACAAAGTCACAAAGGGCACAAAGAAAAGAATTATCTTTTTTTATTTCCTTTGAGGCTTTGTGTCTTTGTGTGATTATTTTTGTTCTTTTCTTTGCGACTTTGCGTTAAAAAAGGATTTTCAGATGAAATACGGTGAAGAAGCGGTAAAAAGTGCGAAATTGGAGGCGTGGGACAATCCATATCCTGAAAAGGATTACAATATTGAAATCAGTTTCCCTGAATTTACATGCCTCTGCCCCCGCTCAGGGTATCCGGATTTCGCCACCTTTAAAATAAACTACATTCCGGATAAACATATTATAGAGCTTAAATCTCTGAAGCTGTATCTTAACGGCTACAGGGATCGGCATATCTCCCATGAGGCAGTTACCAATAAAATCTACGAAGATCTGTCTGCACTATTAAAGCCGAGATTTATAGAGGTGATTGGCGATTTTAACGAGAGAGGAAATGTGAAGACAATAATAAGGGTTACATCACAAAATCAGCCTAAGAGTCTAAGAGTCTAAGAGTTATTTTCACTTTTAGACTTTTAGCCTATTAGACTTGTAGACTGCTTTATTTTATTGATTCTTCAAGATCCAGCATCATTGTATCGCCAACATATTTCTTGCTTACAAACCTTTTTATGTCATTGAGCTTGTTGGTGATTTCTTTTATCCTCATAGCGCTCTGGATGGCAGTCGTGAGCATTCGCTTTACATCCTCGTTATGTATGTCTCTGAGAGCCAGTTCTATACTGCCGACAATACCCGTAAGAGGATTATTTATTTCATGATTTAATGTTATCGCCAACTGAGAGAGCAGAGTCCTTTTGTCATTTGTAAACTCTGTCATCGAATGAGATATTGTGCTTGTCATAATTTCACCTCCTATTAAAATGTATTTGCCAAATAGTTACTGCATTTGCTATGCCAAAATACAACCCATTGATTTTATATATATTTTACCAAAATATTAAATTTTTTCTGTCAAAAACATGACTTTTGACAGGAAGAAAGTGCCCTTTCCTGTTTAAAGCCTGTCCTGATATGCTCTTAATCAGGAACATAACAGAACAAGTTCTAATTTCTTATCGGATTTATCCGTTTTTTTATAAAGTGATTTTTTGGTATTGTATTAACAGAGGCATAAGAGATTTAAGGATGATGGAACGGTTAGCCTGCCAATTATAGCCCCATTCCCATCTCGATATAATGACATGGGCAGACCTCGGCGCAGATGTGGCAGCCGATGCACTTGGTATAATCGGTAAACATTACCTGACCCACAGGTCTTTTTCTATCCCTGCTT
>JACQEW010000261.1 GCA_016200365.1 Nitrospinota bacterium | reverse complement strand
TTTTGCAATCTCCTCTGTCTTTCCGCTATAGCTCAAAAAATAATAGCCTGTAAAAATAAGAATCTGAATGACGCAGATTACAATCCACCTCTGGTAAGAGGGGAAGCCTGCAATCTTATCAAGGGGTATCTTTTCTAAAATCTTTTTTAATTGCTCCATTAGATTCGCTCCGCTCACTACAGGTATTAACGTCCCTCTTCCATTCTCCTTACTTTCTCCTCAATCTCCCTTTTTTTCCGGTCGGCTTCTCCCTTTAATCTCTCCGCTTAATAGTCGTATTTAATGTGAACTTTTTAACCTTTTCCCCATCTATACTTGTCTGCTGAATCTCAAGAAGCTCCGCATCCAGAAAATATCTCGAGGCTTTTATATTTTCCATAAAAGTCGCTATACCTGGATTTGAAAAGGAATAACCGTCTATTTTTATTTGCCCCCCGCTTTCCGAAAGAGAGGTAATCCATATCTCGGAAGGGAGTATTATATTTATCTCATCGAATATTCTGGCAGGCCCCTTCTGCACCCTTTTCAGCTCCCCTATCGCCTTTATAATGTCCTCAAGCCTCTTCTTCTTTTTCTCTTTATCGGCGATTTTGGCGATAACCGTCTTCAGGCTTTCAAGTTTTGCCTTTGAATCGCTGATATTTTTGTTTATTTCCTCCATCCTATTGTTCTGGGAATACCACAAAAAACCGCTTATGCCGGCAGTTATAAACACAAGAATCACTGTTAGCGCCAATTCCTGCTGAACCCTTGTCCTCCCTATCGCCTTCCTGTCAAATACGAGATTTATTCTTATCATTTTGCTGCCTTATCCCCAAGCCTTCTCATGGCAAGTCCGACACCTATAGCGGCTACCGGCGCCATATTATGTATATATTCGGGATCGAATATCTTAGGATTTATCTTTATATTTTTATAGGGGTCAATTATCTCGACGGGGATGTCAAAATTCTCTGTCAGGATTTTTTCAATCCCTGAAATTCTTGCACACCCGCCGCTCAGGACAACCCTGCTTATATTCTTTTCAGTGGACTTTATAAAGTCATGAAACATCTTATTTATCTCGTGGGATATTTCTCCAAGCACGGAGGCGATTGTATTTGCCACATCCTTCTCGGATACGCCGTTTAATCCGGCGCCCATCTTAAGTTTTTCTGCCGTCTCATGGTCAACATTAAAACTCTTCTGCAGCTCGTGATTTATCCGGTTGCCGCCGCCTGCAATATCCTTTGTAAATTCGGTAATGCCATCAACCAGTATATTCACATTGGCAAAGGTGGCGCCCATATTTATCAGCGCAAGCACCTCGCCCTGTGCAATGCCATAATTGAATTCATAGCTGTTTTCTACGGCAAATACATCCAAATCAAGGATGACAGGTCTCAAACCTGCATCAATAATCGGTTTATTTCTTGCCTCTATCTGCTCCTTCCTGACTGCTACAAGCAGGACATCCATATTGATTTTTGGAGCACCCTCCTCCTCTGTCTCTGCTTCTTTTTTTTCAGCCGTTATCTCCTTTATAATCTGAAAATCAACATTCACCTCATCTATATCAAAGGGGAGATACTGCTCTGCCTCCGCCCTGATAGACTCTGCCAGCTCATCTTCCGTCATCTTGGGAACATTTATTTTTTTTATTACAATCTCCTGCCCTGCTATTGCAGTAACCACTTCTTTGGTTTTAATCTTTTCCATTTTGAAAAGATTCTTTATTGCATTAATTACCACTTCAGGTTTTTCTATTACACCATCAACAATAGTCTCGGGAGGCAGCGGCATAATCCCGAAATTAAGCAGACTATAACCCTTCTTTCCTTTTTTGAGCCGGACTAATTTTATGGAACTGGTTCCAATATCCAGTCCCACTACATCCTTTGATCCAAACATAATTTACCACCTAAGAACAAAAACCTGATTTCACCACAAAGACACGAAGGACACAAAGAAAAGAAATAAGAAATCTTTTCTTTTATTCCCTTTGTGCTCTTTGTGCCTTTGTGGTGAAAGGGGGCTTATATTTTCCTCAATCATTAAACATCCTTTTCCTATCGCCGAATTTCAAACCAAGCGCCAGGATGATTTTTCTCTTTGTATCCAGCCTGCAGGGGTATCCCTTTTCTATCCTGTCTATAGTCTGGAAGGATAACCCGGTTTTTCTTGCCAGCTCGGCCTTGCTGATCAACTTCGACTCTCTGACTCTTTTTACATTATTGGTGTTCTGCATTTTGTGCCTCAGACAAACTTTAAATGTGCGATGCTATGTTTATGATATTTCGGATAATTTTTGGTGAAACTTTAACACAATTGGTTTGCAGGTGTCAAGTTAAATTTAATAAAATTCATTATTAATTTTATAAAAATGGTATCAAATTTAACCCGTACATAAATTTTATGTGCCTGGCAAAGGGTATTAAGTTATTTTTTAAAAAAGCCGATTAAGAATTGATTGGAAGATTAACGAGGTATCAGGTGAAAACGAACTCTCAAATAAATAAAAACAAAATACGAAAGAAACTGGTAGCTAAATACCGAAAGAAAATAAAAAATAATCTCTATCAAATAAAATCAATGGAGATAGCCGAAAAGATTGCACAAAGATTAAAAGAGGAGACAAGGGCATAAAGCTTACAGGAATTTATTGTGTAAATTCTTACGGCTATTTCGCAAGAGTCTTTAACTTAAATGCCGATGTATGTATATGACATATTGCTATTGCCAGAGCATCAGAGGCATCGAGAGGCTGAGGGCTCTCGTCAAGATTTAAAAGCACGGCTACCATGTCTTGAATCTGTCCCTTATCTGCCCTGCCGTAACCTGTTACAGCCTGTTTTATCTCTAAAGGAGTATATTCTGTAACTTCTATGGATAGGTTTGCTGCTGCCAATATAGCGGCTCCTCTTGCCTGACCGAGTTTTAAGGCGCTTTTGGCATTTTCGGCAAAAAAGAGATTTTCGATTACTGCGACATCGGGTGAATATCTCTTTATTATTTCAACGAGGCTGTCATGGATGATTTTAAGCCTCTGTGGAAAGGAGTGACGGCTTGATGTCTTTATTGCACCCCATGTAATAGCGGATAACCCCCCCCCGCCCCCTCCTTTATTAAAGGGGGGGATAGGGGAGTTATAATCCACAATTCCATAGCCTGTTATTGAACTTCCAGGGTCAATGCCTAAAACACGCATAAGAGTTAAGAGTTAAGAGTTAAAAGTTAAGAGTGAAAAATCTTTAATCATTCATTCTTCACTCTTCACTCTTAACTCTTAACTTGTTTTTGCCATCTCCTCATCAGGTATATCGAAGTTTGCATAGACCTTCTGGACATCGTCATGGTCTTCTAAGACCTCCATTAGATGGAGCATCTGCTGTACCTTCTGCCCTGTCAGCTTTATATAGCTCTGCGGCACCATGGTTACCTCTGCAAATGCAGCCGGTATCTTATTTTCATCAATAGCCTTCTTAACCTTTTCAAAATTTTCCGGCGTGGTTATTATCTCGAATTCGCCTTCGCCTGTTTTCATGTCTTCCGCGCCTGCATCTAAGGCAATCGTCATAAGCCTTTCTTCATCTACGGCATTTGCAGCGACTAAAATCTGCCCTTTTTTTTGAAACATCCAGCTTACACAGCCTGCCTCTCCAAGATTTCCTCCATTTTTTGCAAATAAAGACCTTATTTCCGCTACTGTCCTGTTCTTGTTATCCGTAAGGACATTCAATATAACGGCTACACCGGCAGGACCGTATCCCTCATAGATTGTCTCTTCATAATTGACACCCTCTAATTCCCCGGTTCCTTTTTTAATTGCCCTTTCAATGTTATCCTTGGGCATATTCTCCGCCTTTGCTGCAGCAATGGCTGTCCTGAGTCTCGGGTTCCCTTCAGGATCTCCTCCCCCCAGTCTTGCAGCTACAGCGATTTCTTTTATTATTTTTGTAAATATCTTCCCCCTCTTTGCATCGAGGGCGCCTTTCTTATGTTTTATAGACGCCCATTTTGAATGACCCGACATTGTAACCCCCCCCTTAAAGTGTCTGAGTGTCAAAGAGTCAAAGTGTCAAAGCCTTTATACTCTGACACTTTGATACTTTGACACTTTTTTACCCTCTTGTCAAACCGAGTATTATCTCAACGGCTATCAGGATAATTATGATGGTCTCCAGTGTCTCTGCCCTGAAGGTGGCAAGACGGTTATTAAGGATAACATATATGCTCTCGATAGAGGCAAGCTTTTTTTCTATACCCTTTTCCCATTTGTCAAAATGAAATCTATCGGATGTCAGGTTGTATACCTTTGCCAGATATATGTCGCCGATAAGCTTTATGGTGTTATCAATTCTTTCAAAGAGAACCGACACCTCAACTTTCAGCTCTGAAATGGTGCGTATAGTCTTATCATAGGGATTAAATAGATAGGTAAAGTATCGCCTGGATTCGTATATTTTATCGTATAGCTCTATCAACCGTTTATCGAGAAGACCATCATTAAATCTCAACTCCACCAGCTCCACATTTGTAAACTCGAGCACATCTATAGTATCTCCATAATCCCTGTCGTATACAAAGGCAGCGTTCCAGTCTGTAATTACCATATCATTCTCATAATAGGAGACTGGATTTTTAAGGGATTCGTTTACCTCGTTTTCGCTTATATCCCCGGACTCAAAGCGCAATGCCCTGGCAATATCCATGCTGTAATCTTTACGCAGGTCTTTTGCAGTAATATCTTTCTCAAATTCGGTTACCTGAAAAATAAAGTAATCTTCGACTATCCCGCTTATACTCGGCTTCTTGACCGCAGGTTTTATTTTTAAAAAAAGCTCCTCTAAAAATCTCTTTGCCTCGACATCTAAATTGACATCATATAGAAGGGCGGCGCTGTATCTGTTCAATTCGCTTAAATAGCATGAAAAAGGCATTCTATAGGCAATGCTTATCGCTCCAAAATCGAACACCTTTGCAGTCACCTCCGCCTTCATAGGCATATCAACGAGTCTAAAGGAATATTCTCCCATCGGTATTGTCAGCGGCAGGGTTTGATATTGGATATAGGTAGGTGCGGTTTTCTTTTTTATGAGTTTTCTTGCCAGCTCGGTTTTGAGGATCTGGCTTATCCTTTGAAGGTCTATCTCATAGCCTGCATCAAAGGCATAAAATGCAAATATCTGACCGGTCTTTATGTGCATAAACAAGATGCAAGATGCAAGACGCAAGATGCAAGATGCAAGAATAATATCTTGCTTCTTACCTCTTACCTCTTGCCTCTAATCCTTTATCTTCCTCACATATATCTCCCTTGCAATATCGGTATCCATAGAGAGGGTTGTTTCATCAAAAAGGATTACGATAGCAGGCTGCCTCTGATGAATCCTTACAATCGTCCCGGGCATCAATCCCATGGCTGTAAGCTTATCCAGACGATGGTGGTCTCTGGTGGAGATATAGAGAATTTTACCTCTCTCTCCTGAGTCAAGGTTGTCGAGAGGCAATATTAACGGCTCTAATTTTCTTCTCCTCTCGCTGCAGCAATCTCCGGGCGGTATCGTCTTCCCATGGGGGCATGTAGTAGGATGTCCAAGCAGGATGCAGATGCTTTCCGTAATATCGGAGCTTAAGATATGCTCGAATTCACAGGCATGCTTTTCCATGGATTCATGTCCTAAATGCAGCACATCGCTCATCAGTCTCTCTGCAAGCCTGTGTCTCCTTATCAGCGAATTAAATTCATCCTGACCCTGCTTTGTAAAATTTACAATTCCATCGGGATTAACGGCAATAACCCCTTTTTCTTTCATCTCGGCAATATTTATTCCTGCCTTTTTCAGTATCTCCGAAGTAACTTCTCCTTCCTCAAACCTCATCCCGATAGTCTCTAAATCTTCTTCATATTGCTGATGATCTTTATCCATAATTTTCTCCCTAACCCGAATAAATCGGAAAAAGATTGAACACGAATTGCACGAATGGACGAATTAACACGAAGATAAGAAGCAAGAAGTCAGAGGCAAGAGACAAGATTTTTTTCTTGCTTCTTGTTTCTTGCTTCTTGCCTCTTGAATCTATTCGTGCCATTTGTATATTCGTGTAATTCGTGTTCTAAGTTTTTAAATTTTTGCCAAAAAAGCAAGAATTTCACAGATAAGTCACTATAAGTCATCAAAATGCGTAAGTCTCTTAAACTCCCTAAACCTCTCTTCAATTTCTTTATAACTCAAGTCCTTTAAGCGATTGAGACTGAAATCCCGTAGACAGACTCCAGCGGATAAGCTGGCGCAGAAAAGACCGTGGAATCGGAAAACATCAGGGCGCCGTATTCCCCCCTCTTTACAATAAGCCTTTTAGAACCCCATGAAAGTATCTTTTGCGCAGCCTTTACAAGATTAGGCTCTCCTGCCAGCTCCCTCGCCTCTCCTTCGTTTATGACTACTATATCTACCATCGCCAGAGTTTTTTTAAGAGAGTCGGGTTTTTTCTCAATCCAGAAGTTCATAGTATCGCAGGCTATCAGCTTCGGCTTCTTTATCTGGCTCAGTACTTCCCTTTGCAGATCAGGGTCTATATTCGCCAGAAATACATATTCACAATCTTTATAACCTTCTGGTATTTTCGGATTAAAATCGGCAAAGACATTCAACTGGGTATCAAGGGTATTGGCTTGATTGAGGTCGTATCCATATTCACCCTTCCACCTGAAGGTCTTCCCCTTTCTTTTCTCAAGCCCTTCTATTGCGATATTCTTTTCCCTGAATGTCTCCATATCGTCTTTACGGAAATCCTCACCGACAACCGCAACCAAACATACATCCGTAAAATAGCTGGCGGATACCGAGAAATATGTAGCAGAGCCGCCGAGGACATTATCAGCAATACCGAAGGGTGTTTTAACAGAATCATAAGCCACAGAGCCGACAACAAGTAAACTCATAAATCCTCCATAAAAAAGGACAAAACTTAATTACACCGCAAAGACGCAAAGGTCGCAAAGAAAAAAATAAAGATAAAATCACACAAAGACACGAAGCCTCAAAGGAAATAAAAAAAGATTAACAGATAATTCTTTTCTTTGTGCCCTTTGCGGCTTTGTGTGAGAAAACAAAGGAAAATCATTTTTCTTCCTTTGGGTCAATTCATCCCGACAACTTCCATAAAACCCTTTATTGCAGGGAGTGTCCTGACCTTGAGGTCTGCATTTTTACATTTGTTTATAATTCTATTCATTATCTCCTGTGATGCAGAAGGGATGGCAATGATAGCATCCTCGATAAGGTATTTTTGTTTTATCGCTGATAAATCCTCTGTTTTTCCCAGCACAGGTATTCCATGAATCTTGTATTTTTGTTTTACAGGGTCATCATCTATAAAGCCGACTACATTAAAGTTAATTTCATGGTTGTTCCTTATCTCTCTTAAGACTAATTCCCCTGCGTCTCCTGCTCCGATAATAACTACCCTTTTACCGTCATCTTTCCGATAATCCGACATATATTCCTTTAATACCCTTATAGCAAGCCTGCTTCCGCCTATCATGCCTATGGTGAGCATCCAGTCTATTATAAAAACCGCCCTTGAATATTCCTGGAATCGGACTGCTATTACAATTCCCGACATGATAATCAGGCTGCTCAATGTTACACCCTTGATTACTGCCATCATATCCCTTATACCAACATATCTCCAGATGCTCTGATATATGCCAAAGTAGTAAAAGGTTATAAATTTCACAATTACAACCCATGGGAGTGTGTTTATAAAAAAGACCATGTTGGGATTTATCAATTTCCCTTCGAATCTGATCAGATAAGCGGAAAAATATGCGGCGGAGATAAGGAGAAGGTCCATTATCATCTCGGCGATTCTTCTCCTGCTCAATGGAATTTCGGATTTGCGATACTGTCTCTTTGCAATTATTACTTCTATCCCATTGTCCCCTTTTGAGTATACCTTTTCATCTCCCAGAAAAATTCCAATTAGATAAAGTCCTACTGCCGAGAGGGTAGCTACCACCATTATTATGAACGGGTTTATGCTGAAATACAGCGCTGATGAGGCAAAGAGGATCGAAAATCCATACATGACCAATACCACCTGTCTCTCGCTTAAACCGAGGGCTGCAAGCCTGTGAGATATATGGTCCCTGCCTCCCTGAGATATTGGTGTTCCCCGTAATTTTCTCGTCAGTGTTACAAAGGTTGTGTCAAAGATGGGGATGCCTAAAATGAGTAAGGGGACTATTAGTGCAGCCACAAGATTTGACGCCTCTTTCCATGTGCCGAGTATTGTTAGAGAAGAAAGGAGAAAACCCAAAAACATGCTGCCGCAGTCGCCCATGAATATCCTTGCAGGGTTAAAATTATAAACAAGAAAGCCAATAGATGCCCCTGCCAATATAAAGGCTGAAAGGGCAATGCCGGTGTCGCCGTATTGAATCGAGAATATCCCAAGTGAAAGCGATACAACAGCCGCAATCCCTGATGACAGACCGTCCATATTGTCCAGCAGATTAAAGGAATTTGTTATCCCGACCAGCCATAGGATAGTGAGGGGAATACTTATAACAGGATAGGGTATAATCTTGATAACCACGCCTGATACGATAAGGAGCGAGGCGATTATAATCTGTCCTATGAGTTTTATCTGAGGATTTAAGGTTACAATATCATCAATAAGTCCGAGGATGA
>JACQEW010000013.1 GCA_016200365.1 Nitrospinota bacterium | reverse complement strand
TCCTGGGGGATGGGATACGGGATATGATGGATGTAAAACCCCGTTAGAAGTCTCCTGTTTGAAGTTAGCTAACGGTTGATTATTTTTATCACTTTTTAGTCAGTGACTTCTAACGGGGTAAAAAATGGTCGGGGTGAGAGGATTTGAACCTCCGACCTTTCGGTCCCGAACCGAACACTCTACCAAGCTGAGCTACACCCCGGATATTTGAACTTATTTTTTATAATAATCTTTTTTTTCAAATCTTTCAACAACAAAGACATAATTTAGCCACGAATTTACACGAATGTTCACGAATTACCCCCCCCTTTAATTCCCCCATTTGTAAGGGGGGATACGGGGAGGGGGTAGAGTGTTAATTCGTGTTAAGCGGTTTGAGAGGCACAATGGCACTCGGGATAATCGTTTTCGAGCGGCAAGAGTGTGAGTTTTTGGTGTTTATCATTGCCTACCAGGATACGCGCATAACACTTGCCATAAATCGAGGACAATAAAATCTCTACATGGTGCGGCTCGATAAAACCCTCTTTTAAATTAAAAACCTTGTTGGATATTTTACACATACATTCCCTCCTTTTTCTTGTTGTAAAGAAAATTATATAGCTACTAAGACACAAAGGCACAAAGGAAATAATAGTCTAAGAGTTATTTTGAATTTTGCCCCATCCCCGGCAATATTTTCAAATTCAATCTTCCCTCCATGACTTTCTATTATCTCTTTAGCAACTGATAATCCCAGACCTGTCCCTTTCCTTTCTGGTTTTGTGGTGAAAAACGGTTTGAATATATTATCAAGTTTATCTTCTGGAATCCCCGTCCCTGTATCTGCAAAGGTTATCTCTACAAATCCATCTTTCTCCTTCGTGATTATTTTTATCTTTCCTTTCCTTCTGCTTTTCATTGATTGCATCCCGTGCGTTATTAATCAGGCTCAAAAATACCTGGGCAAGCTGGTCTGAATCAGCCTTGATAATTGATAAGTCCTTCTGGAAGTCCCTTATAAAGACAATGTTTTCTAATTTCATCTCGTATTCTACAAGCTGGAGGGTCTTTTCTATGAGATTGTTTATATGAACATCCCTTATTTCATGCTCTCTTTTTCTGGAAAACTCCAGCAGATTATCTATTATTTTTGCCGAACGGTCTATCTGCTGAAGGATTGTTTTATATATCCTATTTTTTTCAGCGTCCTGTTCTTCCATGTCCAGCATCTGGATATTACCGTATATGATATTTATCGGATTTTTTAATTCATGGGCAACCCCTGCTGCAAGGACCCCCATCTCTGCAAGTTTTTGCTCTCTTTGAAAATGGTTTTGTATCCTATCCGTCATCTGCTTCTGTTTGTAAAAGGCAAGCTGGGTATAGACACTGAATATAACAAGGATTGATACGACTACCAACCGCATCCAGAATTCATGAGAGGATGGGAGAAATATCTGGTTATAAAAAGTATCCTGTAATAAGAATACATGAATAGCCGATTCAAAAATCCAGAAAAGTACTCCAAGAACAATTCCTGATAAAATAAACCTATAGGTGATAACTTTATTATAAAAGTCATTTCTGTTTATACTGTTTATAACAGCTCCATAGATTTCCATACCCATTCTTAACAGCCCATGTCAGCAATTGAATCTGGTCTTCCCTGTCCTTCCAATCCCCCCTCTGCCCCGCCATGAAAAAGGGTGGATGAGGGGATTTTAATGCCTTTGCTGCCAGATAGTAAAATGTCCTCTTCTGAAACTGTGCAATCCCATAACTCTTTCCACCGTCACCCCAGACACCTTCATGCCTTCCCGAGCTCTCGCAATCAATAACCCTCTGCACGATTTTCCTGTGTTTTAATTCCTCATTCAGCCCATCTATTTTCCTCTGCAATACAGAAATTGCTATGCTATTTATCTCTATTTCTTTCCTAATATCTATCCTCTCAATCTCACTTCCCTTAAATGTCCATACCTGCATCAGAGCCACCACAATAATAAATGTCCCTGCTGTGTATATCAGCCATCCCCGACTCATGTCTCTCCTTCCTCTGTTTGTAATTATTCACCACAGATATTCAAGGAAAAACACAGAACAAAAACATGATTTAACCACGGAAGGACACGGATAAACACAGATAGAATAAAAGTGTCAGAGTATCAGAGTATCAAAGCGTCAGAGTTAAAAAACTTTGACACTATGACACTTTGACTCTTTGATACTTTATTAAGTCCGTGTCCATCCGTGATAAATCCGTGGTAGTTTTTATAATTTCCTTTTTTTCTACTCCGTGATTTTCCGTGTCCTTCCGTGGTGAACTATTACCTCTATTTCTCCGGTATTCACATCACAAACAAGGTATCTGCTCAGCTCCTCGAACCTGTCCTTATCCCTGTTGTAAAAAGGAAGTAACCTCTGATATTCCCTCACTCTATCAGCATCTTTTATCTCTTTAATTTGAATGTCTTTATGAAGATACTTCTTAATATTATGGTATGCACCGATAAAAACGACTCCTGTCCCGCCATCCTTCAGGGTTTCGTTTATTCTTCCTGCAATAAACCCATCCCTTTTGCTTAAGAGTCTATTTTTGATTAATTTATATTTTGCAACGGCGGTTATTTTCCGGGTAATTGACTTCGCCTGTGTTATGGCAGATAACTTATCCCTCTCTTCCTTAACAAGATTAAAATCCTCTGTCCTGATTAAAATTGCCCCTTTTTGAATGAGACTTGAGATTACCTCATAATTTCTGCTCCCTGATTTGACTCCTTCCTCAACTATTTTCTGTCCCATCTCACCATCTGCCACCATTCCATCCTGATATATCTTAAACTCAGCCGTCTCAAAGGATTTAAAATATTTTATGATTGCAGCCCAGAAACCATCTACTGTCTTTTCGTGTCCCTTCCAGAACTCTTCCCCTAAATCTGCAATACCTCTTTTAGTTACATTGTCTGCCAGAGAGCCGAGGTCAGCCCTTGTATGGATAACAGGGACATAAATTAATGTTCGCATATTAAATAAGCAGATGACTTATGGAGCGCAGGCAACATAAGTCATAGCGAAGCGTCTGCGAATTTACTTTACCTTAGCTTCCAGGCGCTCTAATCTCTTCTTTAGCTCTCTATTCTCCTTTTCTACCTCTTTATCTTTAGCCTTCGACGATAAGTAAGAGTCTTGCTGCCACCAGTTTATGCCCATCTCCAT
>JACQEW010000260.1 GCA_016200365.1 Nitrospinota bacterium | reverse complement strand
GCCACTATAAAGCCTTTCTTATCTACAGTCAGTTGAGGGTTCTTAGGATAATTTTATCTTACCTTTCTTGTTCTTCATAAAACGACTGCCAGCGAATAGCGTATAGCGTACAGCGTATAGTAACTAATCGCTAAACGCTAAACGCTAAACGCTTGTAGTTCTTCTTTAAAAATAATCCCTCTCTCTTTAATCTTTTTCTTTTGTTCCTATTGCGGCATCTCCAGCATTTTCAGCAGGGTTTGCCCGTCTACATAACCGTTTATTACTCTTCCGTCGGGGAGTATTATTGTGGGGGTGCTGCCGATGCCAAGCTCCTTAGCCAGCCTTATATTTTCATCTATCTCCTTTGTATCGCAATCGGGCTTCGGCAGCCCTTTTCCTTCAAAGGCATCGTCCAGCAGTTTTGCAGATTTACTGCACTGAATCGTCTTGCTTTTTTCATAAGCCTTTGGATGAATATCGAGGGGATACAGCTTTATATAAAATACGATGTCTTGTCGTGTCTCAAGAAGCTTTTTAAGCTCTCCATGCAATTTTTTACAGTATGAACACTCCGGGTCGTCGAAAATAATTATCATGGTCTTAGCCGTTTGACTGCCCATAATAATGGCATCAGAGAGAGGTATCTTTGACAACTCAAGCCTCTTTGGAGGAGGGGCTGCTATCTGATGGATTGGGATAAACCTGTTGACAAGGACTACCTGCTTCTTGGAAAAATCCAGAAAAACAATAAACCTCTTTCCTTCCTGCATCCCCTCTATTTCCCATAATCCTTTAACAGGACTGTCCTTTATGCCCCTGACATCAGCCTTCAGTATCTCGCCGGCTTCCTTTAGGGTAATGCTGTGGCAGGATGCACAATCCTTCCCGCAGCCTGCTCCCTCAAAGGCAAAGGCAGGATAGGGATAAAAACCAAAAAAAGTGAAAGTGAAAGTGAGAAGCAATAGATTCCTTACACTTGCACTTGCACTTCTGTTGTCTGTGGCTAAAAATTTTATAATTTTCTGTATATTAAAAAACATGGTTATTAAAAACATCTCTCTTTGCTTTTTCATACCGTTCATGTGTCCCTATATCAATCCAATAGCCGTTAAATTCATACCCGTATACATGAGCATTACTATTTATTAATTTAGGGTATATCTCTTCTGTTATTCCACAGTATCTGCCCGGAGGTATTTCATTAAAAATATCAGGCTCAAATATATGTATGCCTGTAAACATCAGCTTTTTTAAAGGTTGTCCCCTCCCCTCGTCTCTCGTCCCTCGTCCCTCGTCCCTCTTTGTTATGCCGAGAAACTTTCTCACCCTGCCGGTTGAATCAATCTCGATAGCGCCGTATCTATCCGCATCGGCGTCCTCTCTTAAAACCATTGTGATAACCGCTTTCTTTCCCCTGTGAAACTCCAATACCTTATTTATATCTATATTTGTGATTATATCACTGTTAATTACCAGAAATGTCCCATCCCTTAAAAATTTTTCTGCCGCCTTTATCCCTCCGGCGGTCCCTAATATCTCCTTCTCATAAGAATAATGAATCTTCATGCCGTAGGACGAGCCGTCTCCAAAGGCATCAATAACCATCTGATGGAGGTGGTGGAGATTTATTACTATCTCCTTTATGCCGTTTTTCTTCAGCAGTTTCAGGGTATAATGCAATATAGGCTTGTTATCCAAAGGCAGAAGGGGTTTTGGGATTTTATCGGTAAGAGGTTTCATCCTCTCACCGTATCCTGCTGCAAGTATCATCGCTTTCATAGAATATATTGTATAGGAAAGAAAAAACATTTGACAATACTTATTTTTCTTTGTTAGATTTATTAATCACATGGATGAGGATGATAAAAAGGGCAAGTTCAGGCAGTTCAGGGAATTATACCTCATATCTACGGTAGGGATTCAGCTTGTAGTCTCGATATTTATAGGGCTTGCTATTGGCGTCTACTTAGACGGAAAATTCGGCACCAGTCCAATTTTTACTTTTATATTTTTACTCTTAGGCATAGCCGCAGGATTTATGAATCTGTTCAGGGTTGCAAAAGGCGGGGGAAATACTGACAATGACAGGTAGTATATTGGATTTAATTAGGGGAGAACCCCAACCACGATAATCTTTAAACAAAAACAGAGCCTATGAGCGAATTCTTTTAAAGGAGTATTAGAGGAATGGATTTGTTAACTGGCATTTTATTGGGCGGTGCCATCTGCTTTTTGAATATCCGATGGCTTAAATTCTTTATAAAGGGTATACTGCTAAATGTGACGGATGTTAAAAAGGCAAAGGCGCTGACTTATGCAACATTTTTATTTCGTTATCTTATAATTGCCGGTATCCTGTATATATCGGCTAAAAGCAATGCCGTAAACATGATGGCGGTTATAATAGGATTTTCCGCCGCCCTTTTTTCATACATTATGATGCTGCTGAGACATAACAAAATGGAGGTAAAACTTAATGGAAGAACCGCTTCTCTATATTAATATACCGGGCTTCGAACATTACCCCCATGTAACATATACATGGGTTATAATTATATTATTGTCGGTTGCATCATTTCTGGTCGGTAGGAGGTTAAAGCTCGTGCCGGAAGGAGTGGGACAGAACTTCTTTGAGGTGGCAGTAGAGGGTATTGCAAATTTTATGGATGAAAATATAGGGCATGGAGGCAGAAGATACCTCCCCCTCATTGGCACCATTGCATTTTTTATACTTCTATCCAATCTTGTGGGACTTATACCGGGTTTTCTTTCACCCACTGCCAATGTGAATACAAATGCAGCAATGGCTGTAGTGGTATTTCTTACATACCATTATATCGGCATAACCAGGCACGGAATCGTGAAGTATCTAAAGTCATTTACAGGACCGATATGGTGGCTTGCCCCTTTGATATTTCCGCTTGAGATTATTACGCATCTTGCAAGACCCCTGACCCTGACCCTGAGGCTCTTTGGAAACATTAAGGGAGAGGACCTGGTGCTGATTATTCTTGCTTCTTTAGTTCCTCTGCTTTTGCCGGTACCGATGATGTTTCTTGCTATCTTTACAAGTATAATTCAAACTGTAATATTTTCGCTGCTCTCTATGTTCTATATTGCAGGTGCACTGGAGGAGCACCACTGATAAGAGTTAAGAAGTTAGGGAGTTAGGGAGTTAATGAGTTGAGAAGTTTAAAACTTTGACTCTTTAACTCGTAAACTCATAAACTCATCAACTTTTTTAGGAAAGGAGGTAAGAGAATGACGAAGAAAATATTATCACTTAGTTTTGCGATTATTGCTATAACATTTGCCATATCCCCAATGGCAATGGCTGCTGAGGGGACAAGCAGTGCCGCATACAGCTATTCCAGCTATATAGGTTTAGGATGTGTTGTCGGATTAGGTTTTGCTGCCTTTGGCGGCGGCATAGGTATGGGAAACGCTGTCAACGGTGCACTGAATGGTATTGCAAGAAATCCGGGGACAGCAGGAAAGATTACCACCACCCTTCTTATAGGACTGGCTCTTATTGAATCTCTGGTTATCTACACGCTGGTTATAGCGCTTATCCTGCTCTTTGTAAAACCGTATCTATAATAAGCAGTTGAGCAGGTTGAGTAAGGTTGAGGAGGAGGTTCTCAACCGCTCAACTGCTCAACTACCTAACTTTACCTGACCGCATCCCTTAGCGCCTCGCCTGCCTTAAATCTCGGCATCTTTCTTGATGGTATTTCTATAACTTCTCCTGTCTTTGGATTCCTGCCCTTTCTCGCTTTTCTCTTTGATACTGAAAATGTTCCGAAGCCTGCAATCGCCATCTTCTCGCCCTTTGATAATGCACTTCTAATATTGGATATTAACGCATTCACCGCACCCTCTGAAGACCTTACGGAAAGATTCCCCTCTTTTGCCACCATTTCGATAATATCTGACTTATTCATCTCCATCCCCTCCCTTAAAAAAACAAAAACTTGATATATCCGCAGATTACGCAGATTTCACGGATTTTTTAACCCCCTTTCATCCCCCCTTTCAATAGAATCTTATCCTCCATACCCCATCCGCATCCTTCACAAACTTCACATAAAAAGACATGGTATGTCCGCTGCAGGCGGATGTAATCTCATACTCTGCCGCATCATCTTCAATCTTGACCATGATTATATTTCCCATATCCTGCGCTATAGCCGGCATAATAGATGACA
Organism: Nitrospinota bacterium; assembly: GCA_016200365.1. Classification (GTDB taxonomy): domain Bacteria; phylum Nitrospinota; class Nitrospinia; order UBA9942; family UBA9942; genus JACQEW01. The sequence goes on along the minus strand of JACQEW010000260.1, from coordinate 811 downwards.
TAAGCTCAAAATTATAGCGGTGCATATCCCTTGAATTGCTGACAATATACTCCAATGCCTTTTCAATATTGCCCTTTTCCAACTCCTCCTTTAACCCCTCCCATTTCCTTTTAAATAGGAAATCCCTTTCATCCCTTGAAAGAATTGTCATGGCTCAGCCCTCCTCAAAAATATCTTTTGCAATATAGGAGAAGCAACAAGCATACCAAAATGTTATTCAGATAATTTCTGCTTGTAAAACAAGGGGTTGGCTTTTTTAGATAGGCTTGAAAAGGGTTTTAAAGTGTATGCTAAATCAGACAGGTGTATGAGAAATTATGATACAGGCGGTAAGGTAAAAAGGCGAAGAGGTGAAAAGGTGAAAAGGTTTTAAGCCTCTTAGCCTCTTAACCTTTTTACCTCTTAACCTTCTTTTATTGTCAGTGAAAGTCTGTGGCTAAAAAAATTTGGGGATTGAAGGGGTGGGCTATTCTATATTCAATATCATAAATTCTCTTAATCCATTCGGGGTATTTACCTTTGCAATGTCATCGAGCTGTTTTCCTATAAGCGCCCGTGCTATTGGCGATGTTACGGATATGCTTCCGTTATCGGCATCTGCCTCATCTTCACCTACTATAGTATATGCGACCTTTTCGCCGTTATTTAAGTCTTCGAGAGCGACTTTTGTCCCAAAGACAACCCTATCCTTTGGAACAACGGCTGTATCTATAACCTGCGCCCTCGCCAGTCTGGCCTCGAGCCACTGAATCCTTCCTTCCACAAAAGACTGCTTCTCTTTGGCAGCCTCATACTCTGCATTCTCGGATAT
>JACQEW010000259.1 GCA_016200365.1 Nitrospinota bacterium | reverse complement strand
GCCTGCGGCTCAGCAACCATTCCTCTTACATCCTCAAAAAAATAACTTACAGGCACATCCAATGTTGCCGCAATAATCTGCAGTTTTTCCGTATTGAGCTGATTTGTTCCATTCTCATACCTCTGCACCTGCTGATAAGTAACATTTAGCATCTCTGACAATTTTTCCTGAGTTATTCCCAATTCCCTTCTCCTCTTCTTAATCTTTTCCCCGATTTCTCTCGCACTTTTAATCTGATACATTTTCCCCTCCGAAACATAAAATACAATCCGAGAAAGTGTAAAATCCTATACAAAATAACAATTTTAAGTTGTATTATATACTTTGCAGAATGATGTATTTATGACTTGACAAATACTATGTAAAAGGTGTATACAAAGATTGGCGGAATAGAAATTTAATTCCTCCAAAAATTATATTTCAAGAAGCTTTAAATACAATTAAAAGAAACCTTAAACACAACCTCGTTAAGTATGTATTTATAGCTCTTTTCAGCACATTATATCTATATTTTTAAAATGGAATGAATATTGCTGTATATTTACTATTTAGATTTACCATGATTAAAAAAGTTAATGGTTGGGATTTGAAAATTGGTATTTATGTATGTCAGTTAGACCCTCCATGTCTTGAAACCGCTTTCATTTTTCATAACTTCCTCATTAAATCAAAAAAGCAAATAAAAAATCAGACTCTATTACTGTCATCTTTAAATAAAGAGGGGGGATAAATGGAAAGGGATCGGGAAGGGGAAGACAATATGATTGTATTGGAAGAAGAGGAAAAAATCACTTTTGGGGTAAGTCATATTATTGTAACTTTTTTTGCCACATTGATTGGCTCAATTTTAGGTTTTTATTTAGCAAACATTTGGTAAATTCAAATTATTTTAAGAAGTCAGTTGAGGTAAAAAAAATATGGGATTATTTGATTTTTTAAAAAAAGAAAGGGACGGTAAATCCTCACCGGTCACCGGTGATCTCTCTGCAATATCTGAGATCAGGACACACCTTAAAGGTCTCTGTGAGAGAAACTTTAATTTTATCGCTACAATTAACGAAGAACCCACTGCCTTTGGAAGCATCTTCCTTGAATTGCCGGAAAAAAACAACTCCATTGTCATTGATGTCCTGATGCCCAAGTATGGCAACAGTTTAATAGAAAACTCTAAAAAGGTTAAAATTGATTATACTGTAGACGGGGTTATGCATTCATTTGGCACAAAATTTCTTGGAACGGTTGAAGGAAAATTCCCGTCAATAATAATAGCCTCACCTTCCATTATCAGAAGGATACAAAGAAGAAAATCCTTCAGGGTATCACCGCCTATAGATAATCAAATATCCGTTGAGCTGGCTAAAGGAACTATTGAAAAAGCAGTGGATATTGGCGAAGGTGGATTGTCTTTTTATACTCGAAAAGAAATATCGCCGGGAAAAATTTTTGATAAGGTAACATTCAGTCTCCCCGCCTGTAATAAGCAGATAACAGCAAAAGCTGTTGTCAAGGATTTCATAAAGGGTTTAAGGGGAACCATCAAAAACAGATGCGGTATTGAATTTATTGATATTGAAATGCACGATAGAGATTCTATAGCTTATTATGTCATCATCAGGCAAAAGGAAACTGCACAGAGGCGTATTTAAAACAAATCAATATTCTTATTCAAAAAGATGAAAGTTGATTATGTAAATCCATTTCTCAATGCAACCATTAATGTGTTAGAGACGATGGCATTTGTAAGACCCCAGCAGAATGGAAAACCGTATCTAAAAAAGAGGGAAGACCTGACAAAGGCGGATGTTACTGGGATTATCGGATTAACAGGACATGAGAGGGGTTCTATTGCAGTCTCCTTTTCGAAAAAGTGCATATTACGGATTATAAAAGGCATGCTGGGTGAGGAGAAATGTTACATAGATACAGAGGTGAGAGATGCTGCAGGTGAGCTTACAAATATGATTGCAGGGGATGGGAGGAGGATATTGTCTTCAATGGGTTATAACTTCGAGGCATCCATACCTACTGTGATTGTTGGCCCCAACCATTACATAGAGCATACGACTAAAGGTTCAATTATAGTTATTCCCTTCAAAATAGAAGACAACCCATTTTTCGTGGAGGCATGTTTTGAGAAATAATGAGTAAAAATCTGTCAGGCATACTAATTTTCATTCTCATTGGCACATCAGCCATCTTAATAGCATATTGTATCGTTAATCACTATTTTATCCTTTCGATTATCATCTTCATATTGGGGAGTATATTTGCTTATTTATTATCCATGTATATGGAAAGCGAAGAAGATAGGCTTATTGAATTTGAACATCTCAAAGGCATAAAAACCCCTCTCGGAGAGATTGCCTTGGAAAAAGGCATGCTTACAGTAAATCGGCTGGCAAAAATACTGAAGGAACAGTCAAAGACAGGGGAGCTTTTTGGCAAGATAGCTGTAAGGAGGGGTTTTCTCACAGAGAAGGAGATAAAAGCACTCCTAAAAATTCAACACGAGAGAGAATTGATGAGCATAAAAAAATATGAGAATAAAAATCCCGTTACAAAAGACACGAAAATATCACCTGTCTCCTCGACTCCAACATTACCTAAACTAGAAAATCGCAGAAACAAAGTAACTCCACTCCCTTCATTCCATTCATCTGTAAATATGACAAGAATAAGATAGTATATTTTAAATATCTAACTTGCTGTTGAAAAGTTCAGTTAAAAACAATACAATAATATCCATGATTAAAAATCCCAGTTCATATCTAAACTCACAAAAGAGAGAACGACAGAGATTTCTATCCTCCCTTACTTATGAAGAATCGGTGCGCATATTAGAGATGCTTCTATTATCAGGGCTGGCAATGGAATTGAACTTTTCTGACCACCATCCTGCCTCATTGGAGAAAACCTTTAAAAATGCCAGAAAGCAATCTTGATAAGGCATATCTCCGTATAATTGATTAGTAAAGGACAAAAATAATATGAACCGCTCTGATTTAAAGAAAATAGTAACCGATATATATAATCGAAAAGTTACCACTGAGAAGGCAATTGAGATGCTCAGACACCTGCCTTATGAAGACCTCGGCTTTGCCAGTGTAGACCACCACAGAGGTATAAGGCAGGGGTTTCCAGAGGTTATATACTGTGAAGGTAAGACGATTCAGCAGATAAAAACTATAATAGAGAGAATGCTCAAAAAAGGCTCTGATATACTGGCAACAAGGGCTGCTCCAGAAATATTTAAAAAAGTAAGAAAGATTGATAAGAGGGCTGAGTATAATAAAGATGCAAGGACTATTGTCATAAAAAACAAAACAAAGAAACTTAAAGGGATGGTGCTGGTGGCTACTGCGGGGACATCCGATATACCTGTAGGAGAGGAGGCTGCGGTTACAGCAGAGACTATGGGGAGCAAGGTGGAGAGGGTATATGATGTAGGCGTGGCAGGCATACACAGGCTTCTGGATAAAAGAGAGAGGTTCATGGCTGCAAGGGTGATTGTGGTAGTAGCAGGCATGGACGGTGCACTTGCAAGTGTAGTGGGAGGATTGGTGGATAAACCTGTAATAGCAGTCCCTACGAGCATCGGCTATGGCGCAAGCTTTGGGGGAATATCTGCCCTTTTATCCATGCTTAATAGCTGCGCTGCCGGAGTGGCAGTAGTTAATATTGACAACGGCTTCGGCGCAGGCTGTCTGGCACACAGGATTAATATGCTGGGAGACTAAATAAAGCGCCAAAGCGTCAGAGTATCAAAATATACTGAAATTTATTATGGAAAGGCATGCTCAGGCAATCACGCAAGCAATAACACTGTATTGACATTTTTAAATTATAATTATATTATAAATTAACAGCTAAAGACATGCCGCCAATCAGCCGATATATTTACAGGAGGAATAAAAAATGAAGATTAAATTGGATAATTCAATAAAGAATATTGCGCCATCTTCAGAGGTTCAGCCGAATTCTGCCGACAAGGTTAAAAAAAATGAGGGCAAAGGCTTTGAAAAGTTTCTGGAAGAGGCAAAGGCAGCCAAACAGGGGATTGAGACAGGAGAGATTAAACAATATACAGCAGTAATTCAGCATCTTTTAAAGGGTAATGAAGCGACAGGGTTTCAGGTGATGAGAAAGAATGCAATCAACTCGGTGGAGAGGCTTTTTGCCACCCTTGAGATGTATAGAAATGCCCTGAATAACGACAGGATAGATTTAAGCAGGATGCACGCGATTGTAGAGGATATGAATAAAGAAAAGGATGAGATGCTGGCGAAGATGCTTGAGCTTCCGGAAGGGGACAACCTGAAAGAAATAATAACAGGCGCTGCTGTGCTGGTATTGAATGAAACGAATAAGTATTACAGGAATTATATGTATTGACTGAGTGTCCTGCAAAAACCCTTTTTTCTCACTTCCGTTATTTTTCTTGCTGGTTCAATCTTGAAGATTGAACCTTTAAATTTATGGTTCAGGCTACAAGCCTGAACCAGCAAGAATTACCGCACATAAACCTTATGTGCGGGTAGTCAGGCGATTGCTGGAGTAGTCTCACATATCTCAAAATGCATATTCATCCCGCTTATCAGCTCAACGACAAGACCCCTGATTGAAGCCTCGATATTGTAGAGTCTTATCTTTATTCTGTATTTCTCAAGAACAAAGCCTATCTTTTTGTCAAACAGTATATTTAGGGCGGTCGGGGTAATATGGCTCACATTTTTAAAATCAAGCCCAATATCGAGCCTCCCCTCATTGACTGCCTTTAATATCTTTTTCCTTAATTTCTTTGCGGTAATTTTGTCCAGAACCCCTTCCAAATCAATCAGCAGTGTTTGCAATTTTTCAATCTTTCTTATCTTGACCTTTAGAAAATGGTCAATTTTATCCATTGCATCATGAGCCCTGTCCTTAACTATCTCTATCGCATGGGGTATCAGGTTTTCAGTAGGTGTAGTGGGTATGGTTTTGTTGAGCCTGTTAAGGAGACCGGATAAGGGGGACAGCCCTCCTTCGGGAATGACCCGTTTTACCATTCGTCTGAAGCCTGTATTTAAAAGCAGGGTATTTAAAATATTGGGCTGTTCAAAATTAAATGCCCTCTTTAAAACAGAAGAAATCGAATAAAACTGGTGAAACGCCCACCAATATCCTTCCTGGAGTCTTTCCGGGCTTATGTTCTTAGGCTTGAAAAGAACATGCCCGCCGTTATATTTTGCCCAGTCCCTCTCTATAATTCTACCTTCCGCTTCCATTTTTTTTGACCAGACGGTACCGGGGAGAGGGGTCAGTATGTAAAATGTAGCGAGGTCAATCTTATTTTTCTCGAGGAACCTTATTGTCCTTTCAAATACCCCTTCATCGTCATTATCAAAACCGAATATAATGCTGGCAGTAATAGAGATACCGTGGTCATGGAATTTTTTTATGGCATCCTCATAATTTTCCACCTTATTGAAGGTCTTGTTTATCTGTGCCAAATTATCGGGAGATAATGTTTCTATGCCTACAAACATCCCTCTGCAGCCGCTCTCCTGAGCCAGCTTAAGCAGCTCAGGGTCTTTTGTCATTGTAAGGCTTGCCTGACTCCCCCACTGTATTTTTAATGGTGCAAGCCTTCTAAAGAGTTCCTTCGCATATTTGGGATTCCCTGCAATATTGTCATCTACAAAGGCAACAAACTTGCGATCTATAAGCTCAACCTCTTTGATTACCTCGTCTACCGGTCTCTGCCTGTAGCTCCTTCCAAAGAAATCAGTTACCGAGCAGAATTCGCATGAGAAAGGACATCCCCTTGTAGTCTGGACAGTATTCCCAATATTATATGCCTTTATATTTAAAAGGTCTCTCCTCGGATGAGGGAGATTTATAAGACTGGCAGGCTTGGCTGCCCTGTACAGTCTTTTTAAGCTGCCATTTTTAAAATCTTCAATCACATCCTGCCATATCCCCTCTGCCTCGCCGGCGACAACAGCATCCGCATGCTGCATCGCCTCATCGGGTACGGCAGTGGGATGTATCCCTCCAAGGACAACCTTAACGCCCCTGTCCCTGAATTTCCTGGATATTTCGTATGCCCTCGTCGCATGGGCGGTCATTACCGTTATTCCAACCATATCTACATCTGCCTCAAAGTTTACATTATCAATATTTTCGTCAATTATCGAAACATCAATGTCCTTTGGTGTGAGTGCAGCTACCATAGTGAGGCTCAAACGGGCGAACCAGAAAGACCTTGCCTCGCTCTTTGAATGCTTCATGTAAATATCTGTTTCAGCCGGTGAAATCAATACCAATTTCATCTAAAATCCTCCTAAATTAACAACCCCCTTTAATTCCCCCTTAACAAAGGGAGACTAAGGGGGTTGTTAAGGGTAATGCTATTATTTATTAACTCTAATCCTTATTAGACCTTATGTCAATAGAATTTTTAGCCTTTTTAGCCTTTGAATTCTTGTATGTCTTGACATGCCTCTTTTTTATAGGCTATAGTTAAGGAACTCGTAAAAAGTCAAAACAAAATATGGAGAAGGATTTACAGATAGATTACGGCGATGCCTACAGGATTGTGGTTAAAGTAAGGAGGGAGGATATTGTATATCTCAATGGTATCTTTGAGTCCTACGATAACCTCGCTGTTATGAGGACTATAGACAGATGGGAGTCTCTGATTGAAGTGCTTGCGTCCCCATATTTTGTTTCAGAGGTGAAGAGGATTTTAGAGGAATTGAAGAAAGAGATTCAATTGGAGATAGTATCTGAAGATAATCACCCCTCACCCTGCCCTCTCCCCTGAGGGGAGAGGTATTACTTCTTTGTCTCCTCTCTCCTGAGGGGAGAGGATTAAGGTGAGGGGGGATTTTTTAGAGGGCATATATGCTTGAACAATCCGTTATAAAGAAGGTATTGAAAGAAACATTATCGAATGGCGGGGAGATGGCAGAGTTGTTCATAGAAGATTCAGCCTCTGCAAGTATAGTATGCGAGGACAATAAAATAGAGCAGGTCATAAGCGGCAGGGATTTGGGCGCAGGTTTAAGGCTGATATATGATAAGAGGACTGCATACGCATATACGAATAATATTGACGAGAAATCTTTGATTGCCCTGGCAAAAAGTGTGAGGAGCGCTGCGGGCGGTAATGGGGATGTTGTATTCGATATGTCCGTAAAGAAACCGCAGATTGATTTTCCAATATTAAAACCGATTAATGAAATTGCAGCAGGTAAAAAGATTGAAAAGGTCAAGGCTGCCAATGAAGCGGCAAGGGGCTTTGATAAAAGGATAAGGCAGGTAAAGGTTATGTATCAGGACGGGACAAGAAATGTGGTAGTAGCAAACTCAAAGGGCGAGCAGACAGGAGATGAGAGGACAGGTATTGTCTTTTTGGTTCATGTTGTTGCATCGGACGGCATGACAATTCAGACAGGGTATGAGTCAGCAGGCGGATTCATGGGCTTTGAGCTTTTCGATAACGAGACTCCAGAAAAGATAGCAAAGACCGCTGCATCGAGGGCAATTATGATGCTCGAGGCGGAAAAGGCGCCTGCCGGTGAAATGGCTGTTGTCCTATCAAGTGATGCAGGTGGAACTATGATACATGAGGCAATAGGGCATGGTCTGGAAGGAGATTTCATACAGCAGGGGTTGTCTGTTTATTCAAAGAGACTTGGAGAAAAGATAGCCTCTCAGCTTATTACTGTAGTTGATGACGGCACGCTCCCCAATAAAAGGGGGTCTTTCAGATTCGATGACGAGGGGACGGCTTCGCAGAGGACTGTTCTTGTAGAGGAGGGGGTATTGAAACAGTTTATGTATGACAGGCTGAGTGCAATGAAAGAGGGAAGGTCTTCAACAGGGAATGGCAGGAGGATGTCTTACAAATACCGTCCAATACCGAGGATGACAAATACCCTTATAGCCCCCGGCAAAATGAATCCTGCCGAAATCGTAGAATCCGTTAAAAAAGGACTCTTTGTAAAAAAGATGGGGGGCGGAGAGGTCAATATAGTCAACGGGGATTTTGTGTTTGAAGTGAGCGAAGGGTATTTGATAGAGGATGGCAAAGTAAGACAGCCTGTGAGAGGCGCTACATTGACAGGGAATGGACCGGAGGTGCTAAAAGGAATAGATATGGTCGGGAACGACCTCGGCTTCAGTATAGGGACATGCGGTAAAGACGGTCAAGGCGCCCCTGTCTCCGACGCCCAGCCGACATTGCGGATACCTAAGATAATAGTCGGGGGGACAAAAACTTAGTAACTGATTTTACCAGAACAAAAACCTGATTTTTAACGCAAAGACGCTAAGAAGAGAAGAAAGGTCGCAAAGAAAAAATGCAGATAGACTTTGCGTCTTTGTTTTAATCTTTGCGTCTTTGCGTTTATAATTTCCTTTAAAGGATTTTAGATGAAAAGACAGATAATCTCTCCTGCAAAAATCACCCGTCCGAGTATTGCCAGAGTTTTTCCGAGGAAGAGATTATTCCGTCTTATAGATAATAACCGCACTGGCAAGGCAATCTGGATATGCGGTCCTCCTGGTGCAGGCAAGACCACTTTAATCGGCAGTTACATAGAATCCCGTAAACTCCCTTGTATATTGTATCAGGTAGATGAAGGAGATAACGACATCCCTACCTTTTTCCATTATCTTGGAATTGCAGCAAAAGAAATTGATTCTCGAAAAAGGAAGCCTCTCCCCCACCTTACCCCTGAATACAGCCTCGGCATTAACACCTTCACCCGCAGGTATTTTGAAGACTTTTTCAGCCG
>JACQEW010000279.1 GCA_016200365.1 Nitrospinota bacterium | reverse complement strand
TATTGACCACTCTGAAGAAAAATTTGTTGACAGGGAATTGGCGTTGATAAAGGTAAACGCAGAGCCTCAATTGAGAGACGAGATATTGAGGATTACCGAGATATTCAGAGGCAAGGTAGTGGATGTAAGCCCAAAAACCTATACAGTAGAAGTAACAGGAGACGAAGAAAAGGTTGATGCCTTCATCGAGATGCTCAAACCCCTCGGCATAAAAGAAATCGCCAGAACAGGCAGAATCGCCATGTCCCGCGGCTCGAAGGCATTGACGACATAAAGGGATTATTTTATGGAAACAACAGTTATTCAATATAGAAAAGAGCTTGTAAAAGAAATAAAGGAGCTGCCTTCAAATAAGATTAAAGAAGTTTTAGATTTTATATGTTTTATTAAGGCAAAGGAGTCTATTGACCCTGCCCAGGCTTATTTTTGGACTAAGAAGTGGCAAAAAATGGAAAAAGGAGCAGATAGGGATAAAAAAAGAGGTAAAGTAATTGGTAATGGAACAGTAAGTAATCTGCTCAAAAAGCTTAAAGGATGAAGATAAAGGCTTATGATAGGTTTAAGAGATGTTATCAGGATTTGCCAAAGAGCATTCAAAAGAAAGTTGATAGGCAAATAAAAATCCTTGCAAATGACTTTAGACACCCCTCATTACACACCAAAAAGATAAAAGGCAGCGAAGGGATTTGGGAAGCCAGAGTTGATATTAGCTATAGATTAACCTTTGAGATTATTGAAGATACTATATTCTTAAGGGCAGTAGGTAATCACGATAAGGTTTTGAAAAGCCCTTGAGAAAAGAAAGATAAATCACCAGAACAGGCAGAATCGCCATGACCAGAGGCTCAATGTTATAAGCCATAAATCTGACAAGTCCAAAGCTTAGAAAAAGTAAAAAGCCCCTTGAACAGTCTAAATCTAAAAGAGGAAGATGAGAGGTTAAAAATATCAGGAGATAAATTTCTTACGTTTCAGCCAGAGTTGGGATATTCGCATTGCATCTATCCTTTCAAATTGGAGGTATATACGCAATAATCGTGGATATGAAGTAGTTGACGGTACGGCATACTATGGAACAATCAGTAGCATTTCTTGACTTACTTGCGTTTTCAAACCGTGTAAGAGAAAATACCCAAGACGCTCTTATGACGTTCACAACATATAGGACAATACTTGAGACAAAGATAACAGACGACCTTATTCATCCTCCCGAATCTTATTCAAATCCAATTTTACAAGAATTAGCAAGTAATCATTCAGTAAAAAGTTTTAAATACTTTTTGCCTTTTTCGGACTCTGTTTTTATTGCTTCTGACAATCATGACTTATTCATAAAACAACTTGGTGCTTTTATTTTACACTGCTTTACTTTCACATCAAGTGCATATCAAAATCCTGATGATAAAAGTAATCCGACAAAAGTTACTACTACCAGAGTTGATATAAGCGCAGATGGAAAAGTTGTTAGTCGTGAAAAAGAATCTAATTGGTATCCGACACTTTTTAGAGGTGACGTTGCATTTGGTGAAGCAATACCGATAGAATTAATTGGAATAGTAAAAAACAGACCGGAAAAAATTGCAAACTTGGCTGGTAAAGCTGTAATTAAAGCTGTTGGACTGGAAAGTAAAATCAAAGGACCAAAAATTATTTTTGAAAAAGAATATTATGACAAATTACAGACGGATACAAAAAAATATGTTTTGGAAACAGAGGTAAAAGGACTGTATGAATTATTGTGGCCAGCATTTCTATATAGTCCATCTAATGGAGAAACAGAAATAAACAAATTTTACGAATTATTTTTACCAGCAGTTAATTTGTGGCAGGCGTATAACCATACTTCATTTGCAGAACATTATTTTAAATTTGTTGAATTGATAATTATGAGTACAATTAAAATATTTGAGGCAAGCGGACATACAGACACCGCAGTGAATAAGATAACTGACATGATAAAATCGCGTGGATTAGAACACAAGATAAAACATTTATTGAAATCGTACTGCCGCTAACATGGTGCTTATTCAATGCATGAAACATAGGGTATTGAAAGTTCGTTGAAATTTCATAATTCTATTACGGGTTGATAAGCAGGTGCGATTAAAGCTGCACTGGAATAAGAACCGAAACATTACCCAAAATGACGCTTCGCTTGAATGTCTTATAAGGAAATCGGGATTTTGTTGTTTGTGTTATAATTAATTTCAATAGGAGATTAAAAATGCGAAAAGGGGTGGCAGTAAAAAAGATTGAAGAAGAGATAGGAAGGCTTACAAGCCATGAACAGTTAAAATTAGTGGAGAGAATTATTCATCAATTGAAAAAGGGGCGGGGTATCACTGAAAAGGAGCTTGACTGGAGTAAGCTTTATGGATTGGGAAAGGGGTTATGGAAGGGAGAAGATGCACAGGAGTATATTAATCGAGCGAGAGAATATCGGATATGAAGTTGAAATGAAAAAACAGGACATGACAAAAGAGCAAATAAAGAAAGAGCTAAAAAGTCTATTTAAAAGCATGGATTTTGTCAGCAAGAGTTTCCTGAATGGTAAAAATATAACCGAAAAGGAGTCACGGCTCTTTTTTAATATTTATCAGCAGCTCGGTACTGCGTGGGAGTTTCTGGGGTTACAGTGCAAGCATTGGGAAGGGTATAAGAAAATAAAGGATGGAAAAGAGGCATGTAAAATATGTGGTCATATTAAAGGTGTTGATGAATTCTATTATCTTATTCAAAAGAAAGGCATTAAAAAGATTGGCATGAAGTTAAGACCCAATTCAAAAAAGACTTTTGAAGATAAGAGGAAAGCACAAATTGTTAATGATACCATTAACTTTTACGGGGCATTGGTAAATGTAGATGTCCATAATTCTTATAAATCATCCCTCTTTGGTGATAAAATCAATATTGCCGCTGAGAGGAGTGTATCATTAAAAGAAGATGATATAAAATGCCATATAGACCGGCATCTCATAAGTATAAAAATGAATAAAGGTAGAAAGAAATTTGGAAAAAAGAAATACGGTGGTTTCCCATGGGAAATAAAGAAGAAAGACTTGAAGAATTTTCCAGTTATCTTTGATTTTGATGAAAAATATCGCTTTCTTGGACTGACTATATTAAAATAGTTATCTAATAGGAGATAAACAATGCCATTAGTAAAATATATTCTTAGCGAGTATGTTGAAAAGGCTATGGCACAGGCTGTTTACGATAAGCTTGAGGATGGCACATTTGCCGGTCGTATACCCTCTTGTAAAGGAGTCGTAACATTTGGAGCGACATTGCACGAGTGCGAAGATGAATTACATTCTACGCTTGAAGATTGGATTCTTGTTGGCTTAAAACTTGGACATCTGTTGCCGATAATTGAAGGTATTGATTTAAACAGGGAGCCATCCCGTGAGCCAGTGGAAGCCGTGTAAGCGTCGGGATTTCATAGGTAAGTTAAGAAAACTTGGTTTTGATGGTCCTTTCTCAGGTGCTAAACATCAGTTTATGGTCTACAAACAGCAACGCTTGACAATCCCTTCTAATAAAGAATACTCCATTCCACAGCTTCGGATGATGATCCGTGAAGTAGAAAAAATAATAAGCCGTGGAATTACTGTAGATGAGTGGAGTCGTTTATAATAATAATTTTTACTAAGGTTTTGTAATACTATATGGCGAAGCGAGATTACTATGAAATATTGGGTGTTCACCGAAACGCCAGCGAGACGGAGGTAAAGAAGGCGTATCGGAGGCTGGCGTTAAAATACCACCCTGACAAGAATCCTTCGGGAGATAAGTGGTCGGAGGAAAAATTCAAAGAGGCGACAGAGGCTTATGAGGTTTTAAGAGACCCGGAAAAGAGGTCCCACTACGACCGGTTCGGGCATGGAGGGGAGAGATTTGAAGGGTTCAGGGAAACAGGTTTTGGATACGGCGCAGGTTTCGGAGATGTAGTCGAGAATATATTCGGCGATTTTTTCGGCGGTACGACAAACCGCAGGACAAGGGATCAGAGAGGCGCGGATTTAAGATACAATCTTGAAATATCCTTTGAGGAAGCAGCCCTTGGAATAGAGACAAAGATAAGAGTGCCGCGGATGGAGAAATGTGCGTCATGTCATGGAAGCGGCGCTAAAAACGGGACATCGGAAATTTCCTGCCCATCCTGCGGCGGAAGCGGTTATGTAAAATTTCAGCAGGGATTTTTCAGCATAAGCAAGCCGTGCAGTTCCTGCAAAGGAGAGGGGAGGATTATAAAGGATTACTGCCCCTCATGTAACGGAGCCGGAAGGATAAGAAAAGAGAGGACATTGGCAGTCAAGATACCACCCGGCGTAGAAAACGGAACGAGGCTTAAATTGAGCGGCGAAGGAGAATCAGGTAACAGGGGCGGTCCGCCGGGCGACCTGTTTGTAGTAATATCTGTTAGAGAGCATCCCATATTTACAAGGGAAGGAAATAACATTGTCTGCGAAATCCCGATTAGTTTTACCCAGTCAGCCCTTGGCGCCGATATAGAGGTTCCCACACTGACGGGAAAGGCAAGGATGAAGATACCTGCCGGCACACAGACCAATCAGGCGTTCAGGCTTAAGGGAAAGGGGATAACGGATATTCACGGATTTAGTATTGGAGACGAGCTGGTAAAGGTTATTGTAGAGACGCCTACTAAACTCAATACACGGCAGAAGGAGCTGCTGGAGGAGTTTGCCAGAATCAGCGGTGAGGATGTAAACCCGATGGGCAAGAGCTTTTTTGAAAAGGTAAAGAATCTATTTGGATAAACAAAGAATTAATTTCACCGCAGAGACGCAAAGAACGCAAAGAAAATTAAGAACTTGACAGGATTGACAGCCCCTGAATGCAGCTATGAGGGGCTGTTTTATCCTGTATATCCTGTCTAAAATCAAGTCTTTGTTCCTTTGTGACCTTTGCGTCTTTGCGATTTATAATTTCCCTTTATTTAGATAAAACTTGCAGTAATCTCTCAAAATACACTTATCACAAAGGGGTTTTCTTGCATTACAAATTCTCCTTCCATGCTGGATAAGCCAGTGGGTGGCTTCAGTCCATTTATCTTCCGGGATTATTTTGCAAAGCTCCTCTTCAATTTTATCGGGGTCATCGGCATCAGCCAGACCAAGACGGTTTGACACCCTGTTCACATGGGTATCCACTGCAATTGCCTGTCTGCCGTAGGCGCTTCCGAGGACAATATTTGCGGTCTTTCTGCCGACACCGGGCAAAGCAATAAGCTCCTCAAGGGTATCGGGAATCTTTCCCTTAAAATCCTCTATAATCTTTTTACAGCAGTTCTTCAGCGATTTTGCCTTGTTTTTATAAAACCCTGTGGGGCGAATGTCCTCCTCCAATTCTTTCAAATCGGCATTTGCATAATCCTCTGCCCTTTTATATTTTTTAAAAAGCGCTTTTGTAACCTTATTTACCCTCTCATCCGTACATTGAGCAGATAAAATTGTGGCAATAAGGAGCTGCAAAGGGGTTTTGAAATCAAGAGCTACCTTTGAATCCTTATATTCCATTTCTAAAAGCTCGAAAATCTTTTTGGCATGCGAATTTTCTTTTTTCATTATAGTCTCGCTTCTGATATACTATTTTATATGATATTAGGACACTATGCCAATACTTATGTGGCTCACAATCTGCTAAAGAGATATAACATAGAGCTAAATCTGTATCTCCTTATCTTCGGCGCATATCTGCCGGATTTGATTGACAAGCCGCTGAATATATTTTTTCATCTGCCCGGACGGGGGATAGCCCATTCCGTCGTAATTCAGGCTCTTTTATTTGCGCCATTGATATACATCCTGCCGAGGCATAAGAAATTTTTCATATCAATCTGGTCGGGTTGTATATTGCATCTGATTCAGGATGCAATCGCAATTTACATAGCCTTCTGGCCCATCGTCGGCGACCTCTCCGACCATCGCAGATTCTCTATTGCAGAGTCCTTTTACAGTTATTATATAGAAAT
The DNA here is from genome assembly GCA_016200365.1 of Nitrospinota bacterium. GTDB lineage: Bacteria > Nitrospinota > Nitrospinia > UBA9942 > UBA9942 > JACQEW01. The sequence goes on along the minus strand of JACQEW010000279.1, from coordinate 3,086 downwards.
GAAATATCCATATACACTATTGACAGAGGCTGTAAGCTTCATTATATGGGGAGGCATTCTACTCTATAAATGGCTGCCTGAATGGAGGGAACTCGCAGAGGAAAGGGTCAAAATACGGGATGGAGATTAATTACCGGTATTTCCCCATCGGTCTGAAAATAGGTAAATCCAAAATCCACTCTATATCAAAAAGCTCCCCGATAGTTCCCAGCCCTAACAGAAGCACATAAATTACCAGAACCACAATCCCTATCTCTGCCTTGTATTTATTAAAAAAATCCTTTATTTTTTGAATCATATTATCCCCCAACTGCTAATTCGTCCAAATTTCTATAAGGTGAATAATACCCCTTTTCGATCATCCCTGACAGAAAGGTATTGCCTTCTTCTTTGGAAATAATGCCCTTTCTAATAGCATCAACAAGAACTCCAATTGTTCCAGAAACAGGGATACCTATTCGTTGTGCATATCTTCTGGTATCTAAATCATCGGTTAATATTTTATAGATGCTCCGATTAGCTGCTAAACATAAACACGATGACTCCCCTTCTCCTAATCTCCGATTAAATCTTTCAAAAAGGTGCTGCTCATGTTCAGATTCAATTTTTAATATCTTTAAAAAACTCCAATTTCTTTTTGGCAAGACTCCTCTTTCCTCACCTTTATAAAGTTCTTTTAATACAGCCTCAGTAGTAAAGATACGCCCTGAAAAAACCTCTTAACATCTCCTCGCGTTTTATTAAGGCAAAATTTGTAAGGACCGTGTTATCTACTAAAACTCCCATTTTATCTACCACTCTTTAATTGCCTCTACTTCGGCAACTATGTCCTCTGCCGATAAATGCCTTATAGGGATACCCTTTATTCTGAATTCCTTTTCAAGTTCCAATCTCGATATATTAAGAAGTTCTGCCGCCTTACTCAGATTTATTTTTTCATCTATATAGGCATTTATAATCACTGATTTATAAAGTTCCGGTCTGTTTTTCCATAAATCCTTAAGAGCAACTTCTACCACTTCAGGCTGGTTCTCACCTATCTTTTTCAACTCTTCCACTTCCCAAAACATATTAGACTCTTTTTTCATTTTTAAAGTTCAACCTCCTTTCAAATTTTTATATCATTTGATTAATGCATTATTGGAATTTATCACTTATTCAAATAATGCCGCATGACTCCAGGAATCTTTTTACTGTATTTTTTGTCTTCAATACTAAAATCTTTTGACTCGATTTTCTTTATGACATTATCATATTCTTCTTTAGATTTAGATAAGGACATTAAAATATTCCACCACTTTTTAGTATCTCCATTTTTTTCATGTTTTATTCTATCAATTATATAGTTTTCAGGCATTAGCATTATTTTATGAAATTCTTGCAAATCTTTACCAAATGCCTTTTCAAAGAATGATTTCTCAGGCATAACAGCGCCACCGGTAACTAATAAAACCTTTTGAATGGCGCGGATATATTTTAGATTCCAGTATGGTCCAATATAATTCCTATTTCTATTGATAACAGGTATATATTTCATAGGAAAGGAATAAATTCTAACATCCAAATTACTATTCAAATCAGTATTGATTTTAAGTCTATTATAGAAATCTTCAGGAGTATCATCGTCCCAGTTGTATAAGATATAATTTGACAAATTTCTTATTCCATATTTTGCAGCTAATTCAATAGCCCTTATATACCTTTTTTTATATTTTGGCTCTAAACTGTCAAAAGCAATTCTTAAAGGACTAATTGGTAGCTCACTTAAAAGCTTCATTTTTTCTTCTGTGACGAGTCTTGGGTCAACTCCCTGATTGAAATCAACATATTTTAAACCATAAGCCTTGTTCCTGTATTTATCAAAATAAGGGATTAACTCATGCTCTATCCTTAATAATTGCTCCCTGCTAATACCATTTAACAAATCAAATTGCTCCAGAAGTTTTAAATAATTGTTTTTTGCTACCTCATTTTTTATATATAAAGGCTGATCTTTTAGAAGATTAGATATTTTTTGCAGGAGCTTATTATTATTTTCGCCATTTTGTAATCTTTCTATCAATAAGTTAAATTTTACCGGATGTTGAACTTTTGCACCCTTATAAAAACCTATTTCTTTAATCTCCTCAATTATTCTTGGGAAATGCTTTGATGCCAATACATTATTATCAAGTAAAAGGAGATTTTTCTTATGCCCATATTTTTTGTCTATTTGTTTAATTTGTTCTTTTATAGATATATAATTTTTGTATTTGGGTTCTAATTTTGGCACTGCACAAAATGGGCATCTTCTTACACACCCTCTTGTTGTGTAAGAAAAGTAGGCATTGCCTGCTGGATAGGTATAGTCTATTTCTTCAAGAATATCGTAGTCAGGCACTACATGGTCTACGATAATATCATTATTGTCATTGAGCATCCTGGGCTTGTCTAATAATCCAACAATGGGCTTGATGCGTATTTCATTAAATATTTCGTCTGCCATAATAGATGCCATAATACCGCCAATATAGAAATTTTTAGTTTTTTTAACACTCCTTTTATAAAATTTAATGGTATCAATGGTCATATTCCAATAAAATGAAAATAAGGTTGTTATATAAATTCTATCCCACTTAATCTCTCTTAGTTCCTTTGATTTACCCTTAAAAAATATTACCTCATCTCCTAACATCTTGTGATAGGAGCTTATTTTCATTAAGCCAAGTGGTGGGTATTTGTTTTTATATGCTGGTTCGATTAGTAAGATTTTTCTGTTCATCTTTTTTATTGTCTTTAGACTTTCTTTGAAGTGCATCTATAATCTTATCAATAAGTTTCTCAGCGTCTTCTTTTCCTAAACTTTCGTCAATGACCTCAAATATTATACTAACAGCCTTGCGAACCTCTCTTGGATAGGAGGAAGGAATATCATTGATTCTATAAATATCAGCATCAATGATTTTATTTTCCAATGCGATTAATTTTGAATATATTTTCTCTTTCTTTTTCTCTACAGATGGTTGTTCTGGAGAGGTATCTTTTTTTGTTTCTTTAGGCTTGATTTTGGATTTTACAGAATCTAATCTTTTATATAACTCTTCTCT
>JACQEW010000278.1 GCA_016200365.1 Nitrospinota bacterium | reverse complement strand
TGCGCCAAGAATCAGCGACAAGGAGATAATTGAAGGACTGGCTGATATTCGGGGGGATATAAAGAAGCTTGAAGCTAAAGTAGAAGGAGATATTAAGGAATTAAGGGCAGAAATAAAAAGGTTAGAAGAAGGGCAAAAGGTTTTACATCAGCAAATCAATGACCTGAAGGTATCAACTCAACAGCAGATTAATGATATGAAGACCTCAACTCAGCAGCAGATAAATGACCTGAGGGAATTAATAAAGTGGATGCTTGGGATTCTCATTTCAATTTCGTTTACTGTAATGGTGATTATGGGTCGGATACTCTGGAATCAGCAGAAAAAACTGACACAAATAGAAACCTCCCTTGAAGCCCAGAAAGAAGAAATATCATTCTTGAAAACCCTCATCGAGAAACTCCAAATCCTCATCGAAAAACTCCTTCCGCCCAAAGGAGTATTGTAAGTAACAAAAAGCAAATGGAGTTATATAATGAGGTGAGGGGAAATGATGATGCGATGGCTGAAATTCCTGAATATATTTTTGATTATTCTTATATTCCCTGTATCTTCCTTTTTATTAAAGGATTATCTTATTTATAAATCTATTCCTCATAGATTTCAGCCTTCAGCTTTCAACTCTCGGCACACTCCTCACCCCCCTTCACATAGTCTTATGAGTTACGCCCCGATTGCAGAGAGCTCGGTATTTTCTCCCTCCCTCAATAAATTTATTCCGATAGATATGGATGAAACAGCCTCGCTGTTACCGTCAGCCCCCAAAAATGATGATACTCCTTCAGGTTTGGATAACCTCTATCTCCGTGGAACCGTTCTTGGCGCAAAGGGGTATGCTGTATTTGAAGACAGGGCTGCAAAGAAGGAGGGGATATTCAAGTTGAATGACAATGTTTTTGAGTCGGGTATTTTGAAAAAGGTTGACAGGGAGAGTGCAGTGCTTTTACACGATGGAAAAGAGTTCCCCTTTGTCATAAGCATTGAGGGCATACAAATCCTTCCTGCACAGAGGCAAATACAGCCTCAGCCCTCCGGAGCTTCGCCTCCTCTATCGCAGAAGATGGGGGAGAGGGAATGGATAATTGACCAGCGCGGGATTTTAAAGACCCTCGAGAATATGAATCAGGTCTTGACCGATGCCAGGCTTACGCCTAATATAATAAATGGAAAGGTAGAGGGGTTCAGGATTGGAGAGATAAAGCCGCGGGGTATATTCGATGCCATAGGACTTAGAAATGGTGATATACTTACCCGTGTCAACGGCTATCCCATAGACAGCCCGGAAAAGGCGGTTCAGGTTATATCGGGACTCAAAGGAGAGTCCTCGGTTAATCTCGACCTCATCCGGGAGAATCAAAGGATGAGCTTTCTGTATCAGATTAGGTAAATAAGCGGTTGAGTTGTTAAGTTGTTGAGTTGTTTAACTACTTAACCACTCAACTACTCAACTTTGTTTGTTTTTATGAAAACAAATAAGACGGCTTCTGTAATATTTGCGTTACTCATCTTTGTTTTAACGACAGGTTTCGTCTTTGCCGAGGACAATCCCAAAGATAAAATTACCATAAACCTCGTTGATGTTGATATATCTACTATGGTGAAATTCATAAGCGAGGTTACAGGAAAAAATTTTATATACGATGACAGGCTCAAAGGAAAGATAACAGTTATCGTCCCATCGAAGCTCTCTACAGACGAGGCATTCAACCTCTTTATCTCCCTGCTGGAACTTAAAGGTTTTACCCTTATTGCTACGGATAATGCCTACAAGATTATCCCCTCTGCAATGGCAAGACAGAGCAGGACGGATATAGTGAGAGAATCGGATAAAATAAAAATAAATGAAACCTATATTGCCCGTCTTATAACACTGAATTTTATCTCCAGCCATGATGCGCTTCAATTCTTACAGCCGCTTGTCTCAAGGGACGGGCATATATCGGCTTTTGGTCCCGGAAATGCGCTTCTATTGGTTGACAATGCCATGAATGTAGAAAAGATACTGGAGATATTAAAAGGCGTGGACATGGAGGTGCGTGAGAAAGAAGATGTGGAGATTGTATACTTAAAATATGCACAGGCAGAGATTATCGGCAAGGTATTAAGAGAGAGGGCGCAGCGAATGGGAGCTGGAATGCCAAAGCCAGGACAGCCTCCTGTTCCACCCCGTCCTGTTGAAGGGAGAATAATACCCGATGCAAGACTGAACGCCGTGATTCTTGCAGGCACCCCGGACGAAAGGGAAGAATATAAAAAACTTATTTCGCTGCTCGATGTGCCTCCGCCTGAGGCAAGCTCGAAGATCAATGTCTATTATCTGGAGAATGCAGAGGCTTCCGAAATCTCGAGGGTTCTCGATGCTCTGGTAAAGCAGCCCCAGCCCTCACCGGGCGCTGCTCCGGCAGTATCCGAGTTTACAGGCAGGGTTGCCATAACACCTGACAGGGCAACAAACTCACTGATTATCATGGCATCTCCCGAAGATTATCAGAGCCTCATGCAGGTAATTAAAAAACTCGACAGGAGGCCAAGACAGGTCTTTGTGGAGGCGATGATAACAGAGGTATCAATAGATAAGACGATGGAACTTGGGACTAAATGGCGGGCTGCTGCTAAGAACAACAGCGGCGAGCCGATAGCAATAGGAGGGATGGGGACTATCGATACCCCCGCTGTCCAGAATGTCATAAGCGGCATGGCAGGATTAACCATAGGAGGTATGGGCAATTTCGTCACAGTGCCTGTAACGAGGACGGATGGCACTACCTATAACCTGACCGCTCCGGGTTTTGCAGCGCTCTTTAGTCTTAAACAGTTCAGAGATGCGGTAAATGTCCTCTCGACACCCCATATACTCACAAGCGACAATAAAGAGGCGGAGATAGTGGTGGGCGAGAATGTCCCGTTTTTGAGCAAGTTTGAAAGAGAAACGACTACAACTGCACAGCCGCTCATTCAATCCATAGAGAGAAAGGATGTGGGTATTACCTTGAAGATTAAGCCCCAGATAAGCGAGGGGGACTATGTGAAGCTCGATATTTATCAGGAGATTTCCGCCCTTGTCCCGACTTCAGGAGCAGGAGGGATGAAGCCCTCTGATATTGTTACTACAAAGCGCTCTGCAAAGACTTCTGTTGTGGTAAAGGGCGGGCAGACGATAGTCATCGGAGGTCTTATACAGGATAAAGAGGTAAAGAGCATAACCAAGGTTCCCCTCCTCGGAGATATTCCTATCCTCGGATGGCTCTTTAAATATTCATCGTCGGAAAGACAGAAGACCAATCTCCTGATTTATCTGACTCCCACCATAATAAAGGATTTTGACGGTCTAAACGACCTCAAGAATAAAAGGGAAGAAAAATTCAAGGAGGGTGTCCCGGAGAAAGAATGAACAAAGACTTAATTTTACCGCAGAGACGCAGAGGCACAGAGAAAAAAATCCTTTTACTGTTTCATTGTTTCATTGCTCCATTGTTCAAAAACAATGAAACCATGAAGCCATGAAGCAATTGTTCCTCTGCGTCTCCGCGTCTCTGCGGTTATCCGTGTTTATCTGTGTATATTTATGGATAATGATGTTATCGGTATAATAAAATCGCTCGGGCTTGAATATCTCGATGAGATTAAGGATGAGGATATTGACCCTGTCCTTATAGAAAAGGTGCCGCTCCCTTTTGCCAAAGGAAATCTCATCCTCCCTTTAAAGAAGGAAAACGGAAAAGTTCTGGTTGCCCTGTCCGAGCCTAAGGGGATTTTTGCCCTGAGCGATGTGGAAAAGCTCCTCTCTAATCCTGTCCGCCCTGTCTTTACATCGCGGAATAACATCATAAATGCCATTCACAGATTTTATGACAGGCTCTCCGGCTCTGCTCAAGATGTGATAGACGGATTGAATGGAAAGACTCTGGATACCCTTGTTACAGAATGGGAGTCGCCGAAAGATCTCATCGAGCTTACCGATGAGGCGCCTATCATACAGCTGCTGAACTCCCTCCTTTTTCAGGCAGTTAAAGAGAGGGCGAGCGATATACACATCGAGCCTTATGAAAGGGTAGTGGAGGTCAGGTTAAGGGTGGACGGGGTCTTATACCCTGTGATCTCTCCGCCGAAGGCGATTCAGGAGGCGGTTGTATCGAGGGTAAAGGTTATGGCAGGGCTCGATATAGCGGAAAAGAGGCTTCCGCAGGACGGAAGAATCAGGCTCCTCATTGCAGGGAGGGATATAGATGTAAGGGTATCCATTATTCCCACATCATTTGGAGAGAGGGTTGTATTAAGGCTCCTCGACAGAAAGAGCGGAATAATAGGATTCGGAGAGTTGGGTTTAAATCCTGCGCAGATAAAGCTCGTTGATTCTCTCCTTCATAGGACAAGCGGGATAATCCTCGTTACAGGACCTACGGGTTCGGGAAAGACAACAACCCTTTATGCGGCATTAAACCGGATAAACTCCACAAAGAGAAATATCATAACGATAGAAGACCCTGTGGAATACCAGTTAAAGGGGATAGGCCAGGTTCAGGTAAATCCAAAGATAGGGCTGACCTTTGCCAATGGTCTCCGCTCGATTTTGCGGCAGGACCCGGATGTTATAATGGTCGGAGAGATTAGGGACAGGGAGACGGCGGAGATTGCCGTCCATTCGGCATTGACAGGACACCTCGTCATCTCGACCCTCCATACGAACGATGCCCCTACTGCAATTACGAGACTTGTGGATATGGGGAT
>JACQEW010000277.1 GCA_016200365.1 Nitrospinota bacterium | reverse complement strand
TCTTTCAGAGACTTATTCCCCCTTTGGAAAAGGGGGGCGAGGGGGGATTTTATAATAAAAATAAGGAGTTATTTATCATCGGTAAAATCTCCCCTAACCCCTCTTTGCTAAAGAGGGGATTTAAAAACTGCTCTACCAACATTTTTGTCGCACACCCACATTGAAGGTGCATGTTGACGAATGTGCATCTAATCCTATATACTTTACCATACAGCTTAGGGAGGTAATTATGGCAATAACAAGACGGGGGTTTATAAAAGGAAGCGCGGCGGTAACGGTTGCAACAGCAGCAGGGCTTGCTGTCAGAGATCTCATGACAGAAGCCTCTGAAATTAAAACCGTGATGTCCCTCTGTCCCTATTGCGGCAATGGGTGCGGGATGTATCTTGAGGTTAAGGAGGGGAGGGTTGTAAATGTCAGGGGGATGGAGGAGAGCAAGGCAAGTAAAGGAAAGTTGTGCATCCTCGGACTGACTGCCCATGAGATGCTGAATGTAGAGACAAGACTTAAATATCCCTTGATTAAGAGGAATGGCAGGTTTGAAAGAGCAGGGTGGGACGAGGCAATCGAGCTTATAGTCCGCAGGTTTAAAGAGATTATCGAAAAAAATGGACCAGATGCAATGGGAGTCTATCATACGGCATCATTTTATAATGAGGAATATTATCTGCTTAATAAGCTGGTCAAGGGCGGCTTTGGCACAAACAACCTCGATGGAAGCGCAAGGCTCTGTTATGCCTCCACTGTTGCAGCCTTTGTAAAGGTCTTTGGCGGTGATGTGCCTTTCATGTGTTATGAGGACATTGACCTCGCAGACTGCTTTCTTGTCTCAGGTTACAATATGTCGTCCTCGAATCCTGTTTCATTTGACAGGATTATGCAGAGAAAGATGGATGCAAATACCCCTCTGATAGTTATAGACCCGAGGGCTACAATGATGGCGCAGAAGGCTGATATTCATCTGCAAATAAAACCGGGGACAGACATAGCTTTAAACAATGCCCTTGCTTATGTGTTGTTTAAAGAGGGTTTTGTAAATGAGGAGAAGGTAAGTAAATATGCCGGCGGTCTGCAGGAACTTAAATCCCATATCCAGAAATATACACCCGAATATACAGAAGGCATAACCGGTGTTCATAGAGATAAGATTGTTAAAGCTGCTGTTACTTATGGCAGGGCTAAGAATGCCGTAACGTTATGGATGCTCGGCTTGAATCAGAGCACTGTTGCCGTATGGAAGATAGCAAGTCTTTGGAATCTTTCCCTGATAACGGGAAATATCGGAAGACCCGGCGCCGGTCCATTGTCAATAACAGGTCAGGGGACTGCTATGAGTCTGCGTGAGATTGGCGGGCTCCCCCATCTTTTACCTGCCCATAGAGGTGTGGCGAATGAAAAGCATAGGAAAGAGATTGCCGGGATATGGGGTATCTCTCCCGACAAAATATCTCCAAAGCCCGGAAAGACGGCAATAGATATGTTCGATGCAGCCGGCAAGGGGGAGATAAAAGGGTTATGGATACTTCAGGCGAATCCTGCTGCAACTATCCCCGATACAAACAAATTTATCGGTGCAATAAAAAAAGCGGAGTTTGTAGTTATTCAGGATGCTTTTCATCCTACGGAAACGACACTCCTTGCTGATGTTGTCCTCCCTGCCGCACAGTGGGCTGAAAAGGATGGCACAGCCTCAAATGCAGAGAGGGGAGTAAATATCGCTAAAAAGGCTGTAGAGCCGCCGGGAGAGGCGAAGCCTGACACTGAGATAATAATGATGATAGGAAAAAAGATGGGGTATGAAAATCTATTTCCTTACAAGACGAATGAAGATATTTTTGAGGAGTGGAAGCGATGCACAAAGGGACAGGACTGCGATATGACAGGGATTACTTATAAGAGGATGGAAAAGGAATTCGGAGTGCAGTGGCCCTGTCTTACTCCCGAAGACCTCGGAGTTAAGAGGAGATTCCTCGATTTAAAATTTCCTACGCAGGATGGGAGGGCTATACTTAATATCTGTGAACATAAAGCGCCTGCTGAACCAACGGATACAGAATATCCTTTTGTATTGATAACGGGTCTTGTCAGGGAGCATTTCCATTCAAGGACAAGGACAGCGAATATACCGAGACTTGCACGGGCAGTATCGCACTCTTATGTTGATATAAGTCCGTCGGATGCCAATAAATATGGAATAAGAAATGGCGATGTTGTGAAGGTATCATCGAGGAGGGGGGCTGTTAAGGTAAAGGCAAAGGTCTCTGAAGATATTCAGCAGGGCGCTGTTTTTGTTCCCTATCACTTCGGTTATCTTGCAGGTGATGATAAAGCCGCAAATCTTCTCACCATTTCAGCCTACGACCCCATTTCAAAACAGCCTGAATACAAGGCTTGTGCTGTGAAGATAGAGAAGGCATGATAAAAGAACTCGTAAAAAGTCAAAACAAAATTAGCCCTTACAACAATGAGAGGCATTTTACCCTTACGGCTAATTTTTGACTTTTTACGAGATTATTATACTGGAATAAAAGACTAATCCCGAAAAAATGCGTGAATAAGACCATATATCCCTTCCGTATTATTTGACATGGAAAAGGGATTAAATTATAATTGATTTACACTTACACTTACACTTACACTTTAATTGAGCGGGAGTAACTCAGTGGTAGAGTGTCACCTTGCCAAGGTGAAAGTCGCGGGTTCAAATCCCGTCTCCCGCTCCATAAAAGATAGATGACAGAAGACAGAGAACAGAACACAGAATAATCAAAGATTTTAATCTGTCTTCTGACTTCTGATGCGGCGCCGTAGCCAAGTGGTAAGGCAGAGGTCTGCAAAATCTATTAGACATAGACCAGCAAGGCATTGAAAATACCTGTTTTACTCTTATTTTATAGGCATCTCCAGCATTTTTACCTTTCTAAATTATTGCCTATTTTTTAGTCATTTACCCTAATTTCCCCTGCCTTTTTATCCCGATTTTAGAACGTTGGAAATTTGGTTGATATATTTATTTCACTATGTGTTATAATATAACCGCATAATGATTAAATCATTTAAGAATAAAGAGACGGAAATTCTATATCTCACAGGTAAAAGTAAAAAATATTCTTCTGCTGTTTGTAAGGTAGGACTTCGTAAGTTAGATTATCTTAATACTGCCGTTAGATTGGAAGATTTAAAAGCACCACCGAGTAATAGACTTGAATTTCTAAAAGGAGATTACAAGGGAAAACATAGTATCAGGATCAATGACCAATATAGAATTGTCTTTAGGTTTGCTGAATCTGACGCTTATGAGGTAGAAATAATTGACTATCATTAAAGGGAGGAAAAACCATGTTTAATTTAAAAAGAGAACCTACACATCCAGGGGAGATTTTAAAAAAAGATTTTATGGAGCCTTTAGGGTTATCTCAAACCATATTAGCAAAGGAGGTTAACACTTCTTTCAGGACCATAAATGAGATAATAAACCACAAGAGGAATATCAGTCCTGAGATGGCAATAAAGCTATCGAGATATTTCAGGACATCCCCTGAAGTGTGGCTTAATTTACAAAACCAATATGACCTTTATCGTGTAAAGGAAAATAAGAAAGATACCTTAGAATCTATTAAACCTTATATTGAATTACATAAGGCTGTTAATTATTAAGATGAGGGTAATTGAGAATGGCTAAGACTAATAAAACTAATTTTGATAGACATCTTGAAAGGGAGTTAAAGAACCCCAAATTTGCAAAGGGGTTTTATGAGAAATTAGAAAAGCTGAGAATTTGTTTAACATATTTATCCCGATTTTAGAACGCTGTATGATATAATAATGATGTTAGCTTTACAACTTATTGATTTTAAATTGTTTGGCGCCGTAGCCAAGTGGTAAGGCAGAGGTCTGCAAAACCTTTATTCCCCGGTTCAAATCCGGGCGGCGCCTCCAACCTTAACTAATAACTTACCACTTATAACTGACAACAAATAATTGTGGTTAGTGGTTAGTTGTAAGTTGTCGGTAAGTTTATATTTCCATCTCTTTAAGCGCCTTATTTCCCAGAATCATCGGTATAAATGTTGCCGCAATAGAAAGAAGTAATATAAGGGCATAACAGATGTATACCTCTATACCCCCAATATTACTAAAGAGGAATTTCTCATAGAAATGGACATATACGGGTCTTGACTCCAATATCACTATCGCACCTATAAAGATGAAGCTCATTATCATGTAAAGAATCCCGCCTGTGCTCATTGCAACCTCCGCTACATTTTCATATTTAAATAGCGGATATATTGTCCCCATCCCTATACCCATGCCCACAAGCCCTGCTGTTATGAGGAATATAGAGATTACGGATAATGTCATTATGTAAATATCCACATCCAGAAACATATTTGAAACTACCACCAGAATTTCAGCAAGGATAAGGAGCGGTATAAAATACATCCAGAATTTTTCCCACAGAAATTTTTTGAAGTCCACCGGTGAGGCGTAGATTGTCCAGAAATATTTTCCCTCGAGGCTTACAGCAGTGAAGACAAATCTGACTGCAATAGCTGAAAGGACAACACCCGCCAGCCCATGATTCAAGACAGAGGTAAAATTTTTTAAAAATAAACTGTCAAGCGGAAGGTTCCTTATATTGAATATATAAACAATCACCAATGCACCGAGCATAAATAGCTGCGACCACTGGGCAGTATCTCTGAAAAATAATTTTATATCCTTCATAAAGAGATTCCTCTGGATTGGAAACAGTTTTATGAGTAATCTGTTCAGGATTATATAAAAGAGAGGCTCTCTCCTCCTTTTTATAGTAGTAAAAGATTCATGTGCCGATGCCCAGCCTGTGTGATATACCTTCTTAGCGGATATAATTGATAGAGCAAAAATGAATAAGGCTGTTAAAGATAAATAGAGGAGACAGACAACGGATGAGTCTATTGCTCCATTAACCCCATTTATAATTGCCTTTGCCGCCCATGTGCTTGGGAGAAATGGATAGTCAGGCACTTTAAGTCCTTCAACAAATTGAATTATCACATCATCAGCCACATCCTTTCCAAGAAGCACCTCCGGCTTTAAAAATCTGAAAAACATCACCAGTCCTGCACCGAAGATAAGTCCGAGTAAGGTCATTACCTGATAGGTCTTTTTTGCCGGAAAGAACCTCATCAGGAGCATTGTAATTAAAATCCCGATGCCTGCAGGTATTATAAGAAAGGGTAAAATAATAGGAATTAGAAGCAGGTAATAAGAGAGGGTCGCCTTATATACCACCCCATAAGCTGCAAATATAGGGAAGCCGAAAATCAAAATCATCCATGAGCTGTTCATCGTAGTCTGCAAAAATTTTGAGATAAAAACTGTTGATATGCTGAAAGGCGATGCCATGAGAAGCTCTAAGTCGGAAGATAGATACATGGTGGATATGGAGGTAATTACATTGGAAAATAAAAGCATGGAGAAGAAGGTAAGAAATATTATGCCGAGCAGCTGCGTGATAAGGAGCTCGCCGATATCGAGGGGGAGTTTGTATAGATAGCCGATTATGCGGTAGAAGAATATATAATCGCCGATTATAAATAAAAGGGCTGCTGCAAAAAGTATGGAGAGCTTAAAAATCTTCTCTCTGAATCCGTAGACAATGCTGTTATAGATTACAGTCCTGCGGAGCCTGAGTATTTTAAGGAGCTGGGACATTTTTCCTATCATTATTACCACCTCTTTGAAGTAGCTCCACCTGCCGGGTTTATCTTTGTCCTCCAATATTCATTGAGAATATCGCGGTCATGCTTTGCAACCTTCTTTAAAAGTTTTTCCATATCCGCACTGCTCATCTCCTTATACTGAGAGGCAAAGGTTCCTATATGATCAGGCACCCCGCCAGCCTGTGAAGGGACATCCTGCTTGCTATGCTCAACCTTGTCCCCATTCATCCGGTCCTCCCGCTCCGATATGGTGTTTATAAAACTCCCTTCATCTGTTTCGGGGTTCTCCGTTTCATCAAAGGTCAGACGCTCCTCCGGATTCGCATTTTCTTTCTGCCTTTTTATGCACAGAGCCAGGTTATGCCGCGCCGCTTCATCCTTGGGATTCAGCTTCAGCGTCTCTTTATACATATCCGATGCCTTGCCGATTTGTCCCAGCTTGAAATAGGTGTTCCCCACATTAAAGAGTATCTTACTGCGCACATTAAAATCCGACTTCTCAAAGGACTTGTGAAAATGCTTCAGGGCATAGTCGTACTGCTCGCGCTTGTAAAGGACGCAGCCGTAATTGAAATTCAGCTCCATGGAGTCATTCTTTAGCGCTAAAGCCTTTAGATAGAGCTTCTCGGCAGAAGAATAATCACCCATTTTGAACTTGCTGTTCCCAAGAGCTGCGATCTCGCTAAGTCCATCTTCTGCCCTGACCTTTTGAGTAAAAACCAGCAGGAGAAGGATGAATATTGGCAAACATCTTGAAATCTTCATCATTCCTCAAGCACCGCCTTTCCTATAAATACCAGTACGAATCCGAGAAGGAGGAAGTACTGGAAATAATCGTTATATACAATGTTTTCCCTGTTCTCTATCTGCTCCTTTTTAAGGGCGTCCAGGTCTTTTATAAACTGTTTCACGCCTTCGGGGGAATAGCGATAATATTTCCCATTGTATGCCCGGGCGATTTTATTCAGCGCTGCTTCGTCAAACTTACTCAATATCTCCGCCCCCGATGAGTCTTTCATATATACAAAGTTCCCCTCTGATTCCAATAAAATCGGAATCCTGCCCCCGTCTTCTGTTCCAACGCCAAAAACGAATACATGGAGACCAAAGGATGAAAGCTCATCAGAGAGCTTGTATGTCAGTCCGGGCTCATCTTCGCCGTCGCTTAGAATAACGATAACCTTCGACTTCCATGATTTTTTGTCAAAAACAGACACCGTATTCCTGACGGCAGTCTCGATATTCGTCCCCCTGCTGAAAAAGACCTTCATGTCGCTAATCTTCAGGAAATAGTCAACTGCGCCATAATCTGTGGTGAAAGGGACGATGCCGAGCGTAGAGTTGGTGAACATGGTCAGTCCCACCCTGTCTCCCTTAAGGTTCTTCATTATCTCGGATGCCGTTGTTTTAGCATATTCAAAACGGTTTGGAACGACATCGGACACTGCCATGCTATAGGAGGCATCTATCACGAACTCTATGTCCAGCCCCTTTCTCTCCATGTCCGCCGGCTTCTGTCCGAGCTGGGGCATTGCTAAGGCAATGATTATTAAGAAAAGTCCGGCAAGGGTAAGGATATACGAACTCCATCTTCTCCTACCCGATGGGGCGGAGACAAGGCTGCTCCTGAGCATAGAAGAGGCAAACTTGCCTATGGACTCTTCCCTCTTACGCACAGCCCTCAAGTAAAAAAGGGACAGGGCAGGTATGAGGAACAGAAATATAAGCCAATATGGGGATGCGAATCTCATTTAGTGTAAGTGCAAGTGTAAGTGTAAGTGTAAGTGTAAGGAATCGAGCTTGTCACTTTCACTTTCACTTTCACTTTCACTAACCTCATGGTATTTTCCTATACCTCGTATTCAACAACACAATCTGCATTACCAAAAGCACAGCCGCCGCCAGCACAAGCTGCGGGTATATCTCCACATAATCCGCATAACCGGCCAAATCAACCTTCGATTTTTCAGACTTTTCTATCTCGTTAAATACCTCATACAACTGTCCGCTGTCAGGGATGACAAAGTGTTTCCCACTGGTAAACCTGGACATCTTGTCCAGCAGCCTATGTTCCACCCCTTCCCAGCTTGACTGCTCCCGCAGTATCTCGTTCTCGGCAAAGGAGCCCATCTCTATGGCATATATCTTTACATTATAGCTTTTGGCAAGGTATGCTGCCTGAATCGGCTCGATCTCGCCTGCATTATTTAAGCCGTCGGTCAGGACGATAACAGCCTTCTCCTTCCTCTCGCTGTCTTTAAGCATATTTATCCCTGACACCAACACCATACCCAAAGCAGTTCCATCAGTTATGAGGTTAAAATCAAGAGCGGCGATCTGCCGGTCAAGAAGCTTGTAGTCCTGTGTCAGCGGCGAGACAATGACGCTATGCCCGGCAAAGGCGATGATGCCGATTCTGTCCTCTTTCCTGTTCTTCACAAACTGCCTGGATATCCGCTTCACCTTATCGAGCCTGGTCTCCATATCCTGCGGCTTTGACTTCATTTCCGGCTTCAGCCCGCCCAACGGAATGCTGTCTATGGTCTTCATACTTCCCGACACATCTATTATCATAACCATATCAATCCCCTCCGAGGGGACATTCCCTCCGCCTATGCTCACCTGCGGCCTGGCGGAGGCAATGACGACAAGAGACAGAATCACATAACTCAGCCATTTCAGGTAATTCCTTATCCTCAGCGCAGGGGAGACGGCAGCATTAATCCCTTTAAGCGCAGAAAATTTTATATGCCCTGTCCCCTGCCTTTTTTGCAGAAAATAGAGGGCTGGAATGGTTAAAAGCAGAAGCAGATGGTATGGCGAAAGGAATCTCACGGAACCTCCTTAACGATCTGTTCAGCCCTGGATACGGCATTTACGGCGTCCACCCGGGAAGGCTTAAACGGGCTGAACTTGACCAGATCCAAATCAAAAAAGAGGTCTGCAGCCTCATGAACAATCTTATCTATCTGCCAGTCTTTCCTAATGCCTGCCACTATTTCTCCGGAGGTCATCTTCAACGCGTTAATTTTTGTATGTTCGTAAAGGAAAACTCTCAGCGCTTCGGCAATGTCAAAATATACGGCGCCGATGTTGTCTTCATCCACCTTCAGCATCTTCAGCCGTTCAAGCGCCTTTGCCCTGTCATCTTTATTTACAACAGTCAACGGACTTCTCTTTCTCAAGAGGTATATGATTACGGCAATCGCTGAAAGAAAGGTGATAACATAAGGAAGAAATGAGAAGACCTTTTTGATGTATTGCCGCCCTTCCGTTACATCCATAGGGGGGATAATATCCATGATCTCGCCGCCAACGATTGCGCCTGTCTTCACCGCCACCTTATGTTCGACTGTCCTGACATTCCGCTCATTCCCAAAGCGGTCTTTGGCAGTTATGAGAACGGGAGGGATAACAAACTCGCCGGCATCGAAGACGGTTATTGTATAAACTATCTCCGTCAGTCCGCCCTTTTGGCTGGTTACTTTGTGCTTTAAAACCTCAAAATGCTGCAAATGAACCGACTCATCAGGGTAGAAAATATCTATCCCTTTATCATGCTCGACCAGCACCTTGAATTCTATCATCTCGCCTATCCGTATTTCGGAGGGGGCAATGCTCGATGAAACCTTGAGATTGCCGAGGCCGGCAGCATGAGATAAATATGGCAACAGGAAAAAGGCAATGGACAATAGGAGGTAAATATTTAGCAGCCGGTAATAGCTTCTTGTTCCTTGACCCTTGACCTTTGACCCCATTATTGCATACTCCTCATCCTAACCCTTCTATAAAAAAGCTCCTTTACCGGCGATAACACGGGGCGGTTGGTTGTTATTGTGATACTGTCAATGGCCGCAGAGCGGAACAAGTCATAGAGTTTCTTTTTTCTTGCATTTGCCGCGGCGGTGTATTGCCTGATAAAAGGATGATATGAGCTGTCAATCAGGGCAGTTTCACCGCTTTCGCTGTCTATAAGCTCAACAAGACCTGCTTCCGGCAGCTCTATTTCCAACTGGTCCTCAATAACCACCGGAATCAGATCATATCTTCTGGAAGAGGTCTTTAGAACCCTCGAATAGTCGTCAGAAATGAAATCGGATATAAGGAAGACCACAGTCCCCTTCCCTGCCGTGCGATTCAGGAATTTCAGCGCCTTGCTTACATCTGTCCCCCGCCCCTCTGTTTTGATATTGATCAGGGAGTCCATAAGCCGGTAAAACTGCTTCCTTCCGCCGCAGGGCTTTAAAAACACCTCAACCCTGTCGGTAAAAGCGATGAGTCCAAGACGGTTGTTCCGTTTGATGACCGACATCCCTATCAGGGCAGCCAACTCCAGCGCCTTATCCCTCTTGGCTTCATCCTTGCTGCCATATCCCATGGAACTGCTTATGTCTACGAGGAGAATGACGATAATATCCCGCTCCTCCCTGAACTTCTTTACATGGGCAGTCCCTGCCCTGGCTGTCACGTTCCAGTCAATCTCGCGGATATCGTCATATCCCGGAAAATACTCCCGAATCTCAAGGAATTCGGTCCCACGCCCCTTGTAGATGCTGAAATAGTCCCCGGCAAAGAGGTTGTCTACAATCCTCTTAGTAGATATTTTCAGAAGCTCTATCTGCCGGAATTTTTCTTTTGAAAGCATGAAGCGCCTCAAGACAGTGTAAGTGTAAGTGCAAGTGTAAGTGAAAGTGAGAAGCAATAGATTCCTTACACTTACACTTACACTTGCACTTGCACTATTATTACGGGACATCTATCTTGCTAAGTATCTTATTAAGCACACTATCCGCCGTAAGCCCGTCGGATTCGGCTTCGTAAGTCAGTATCAGCCTGTGCCGCAGGACATCATGGGCTATTGCCTTTACATCATCAGGTATGACATACCCCCTCCCGTGCAGGAAGGCATGCGCCCTGGCAGCCTTATTAAGAAAAATGCTTGCCCTTGGAGAGACTCCATACTCTATCATATCCTTCAATTCAGGGATGCCGCAATCCACAGGGTTTCTTGTGGCAAATACTATCTTTATAATATAGTCCTCGATACTCTCATTGATATTTATCTCGTTTATCACCGCCCCGGCCTTCTGAATCTCTTCCGGCGCAATAATACGGTCTACTTTTATATCTCTGTCCCTCGACATCCTCCTCATGATCTCCTTCTCTTCGGCTACGGAAGGATAGGTGATGTTGATTTTGAACATGAACCTGTCCAATTGAGCCTCAGGCAGAGAGTAAGTCCCTTCCAGCTCAATAGGGTTCTGTGTCGCAAGGACCAGGAACGGCGGTTTAAGCTGATAGGTCTCGTCTCCCAGGGTTACCTGCCTCTCCTGCATAGCCTGCAATAGAGCGCTCTGCACCTTGGCAGGGGAACGGTTGATTTCATCGGCAAGGACAATGTTGCCGAAAATAGGCCCCTTACGGGCGGAGAACTCACCGCTCTTCTGGTTATAGATAACTGTCCCGATAAGGTCGGCAGGGAGGAGATCCGGTGTGAACTGTATTCTGCTGAATTTTAGGTGCATTACATCGGATATGGTCTTTATACAGAGGGTCTTGGCCAATCCCGGCACCCCTTCAAGCAGGAGATGCTCGCGGGTTAGAAGTCCTATTATTATCCGGTCTATCATGTAATCCTGTCCTACAATAACCTTCCCCACCTCATTCTTGACCTTTTCAAAGAAAACCGCCTCTTCTTTCGCCTTCATGTTTATCTCATCATCGTTGTATGCCATTAAAACCCTCCCTATTAAGAAATTTATCTATAATCTGCCGCGTAATTCGTCCATTCGTGACGTCATGCCTTTGTCCATGTATATGAAATTATAAAAAACATTAAGGAGAAAGGGAGAACAGGGAGAAATGGAGAGAAAAAGAATTTAACAAAATTATTTAACAGGAATAGACATGATGAAAAGGATAAAGACAAGTGATTTTAGGTTAAAAATTATCCCCTTTATCCTGTATGAGTCTGTTGCACAAACCTTAAAATTCTATAATTTTAAATAGTGATTATTTCACAG
>JACQEW010000258.1 GCA_016200365.1 Nitrospinota bacterium | reverse complement strand
GGTTACAAGATATGCCCTCGATATAGGAAGTAAGATTGTGTTTTCCAGTTCGGAGATAAAAGATATAGAGCTTGGAGGACTACTGCATGATATAGGCAAGTTAGGCACTTATGAAGCAATCCTCGATAAACCCGGAAAATTGACGGATGAAGAATTTAAGCTGATAAAACAGCATCCGGCAAAGGGGGCAGAGATATTATCTCCTATAAAACAGATAAGGCATGTCATACCGATTGTAAGACATCACCACGAGAGGTATGATGGAAAGGGTTATCCTGACGGCTTGAAAGGAGAGGAGATACCCATGATGGCAAGAATTATGTGTATTGCGGATAGTGTTGATGCAATGGGTGCGGATAGACCCTATAGGAAGGGGCTTTCTATGGATGTGATTATAGGCGAGTTAAAGAAATGCTCGGGCAGCCAGTTTGACCCAAAGGTAGTAGATGTGTTTCTTAAATTACATTAAACCGAGGAGCGGGCATAAAATCCTCAGCCCTGTAAGTATAACAAAGAAGCTGATTATATCCAGTATGATGCCTGCCCGTATCATGCTTGTAATAGGCACCCTTCCCGACCCGTAAACTATTGC
Organism: Nitrospinota bacterium; assembly: GCA_016200365.1. GTDB lineage: Bacteria > Nitrospinota > Nitrospinia > UBA9942 > UBA9942 > JACQEW01. The sequence continues at coordinate 2,318 of JACQEW010000258.1, read as the reverse complement.
GTTCGATGGTGTGGAGACAGGGAGCATGAATGCCATGCTTGCCCCAAGGCATACACCTATTGCAGGCGGGATTCCGCTGACACCTGCTGTCTGGGCAACGGAAATCATCAAAGGGACGAGCATATTTGCCGTGGCGGTATTTGAGGTTACCTCTGTGGTGATAATAGCAAGCCCTATTGCTGCGGCTGTGATTCCCCATAATGTATCCACTCCGGTAAATCTTACGAGCATATTTCCCATGAAGTCAGCTAATTTTGTCGAGAACATCAATCCGCCGAGAGAAAGCCCGCCGCCGAATAGAATTATAGTTCCCCAGTCTATCTTTACCGCCTCATTCCATGTAAGTGTAAACTTTCTGTTTTTCCAGTCTACAGGTGTAAGGAATAGTATGAGAACCGCTATGAGAGATACAATCTCCTCATGGACATGGGCATCGAGGAGTTTGTAAATTTCGGAATCTGTGCCGGCTATGGCAGCGATTATACCGGGGAGTGTCCATAAAATAATTGCTGTTATAAAGGCGGTAAGGGTATTTTTCTGCCCCCTGTTCCATCCGCCCATTTCAGACTTCTTTTGAGCGATAAATCGGGACAGCCCGTTGATCTCTTTTGCAGGGGGCTTGTGAATTAAGAACATATAGAGCAGCATCAGAATCAGCATGACAATCATTATAGGGAAAGCCATAACCATCCATAAAAAGAATGGAATTTTTACACCGATGATTTTGTCTATCATGCCTATTCCTATGAGATTTGGCGGAGTCCCTATCGGCGTCCCTATACCGCCTATAAGCGCAGAGTATGCAATTGTCAGGAGAAACCCGACATTGAACCTTGACCTGCCTACCTTTGAGAGTTGATTAACTGCCGAGAGTATTCCCAATGCGATAGGATACATCATTGCAGTTGTGGCGCTGTCGCTTATCCACATAGATATAAATGTAGGGATAACAGCAATTGCAAAGAATACCCTGTAATAACTGTTGCCAATCCAGGGTATAGAGAGGATGGTCAGTGCGATACGGTAATCGAGCTTGTGAGCCTTCATTGCCTCTGCCAGCATAAAGCTTCCGATAAATAGAAATATGATTGGATGGGCAAAGGGGGCAAATACAGTTGTAGATTTCGCTACACCTAAAAGGACACAGAGTATCGAGCCGAGAATCGCAGTGGCGGGGATTGGTATCGCCTCGCCGACCCAGTATATCAAAACAAGTCCAAGGACGGCGCTTAACCTATGCGCTTCAGCGGAGAGAAAGGGGAGGGGGGTAAAGAGGATTATAAAAAATACGACAGGACCAAGGAATAAACTTATTGTCCTCCTGTATAACTCAAACCTCTTTTCTCCCTCTGAAATTACCTCTTCTATCTCGTAGTGTTCAGGCATGGAAATTAAAAAATCCAGTTATTTAACGCAAAGACGCAAAGATTGAAACAAAGACGCAAAGTCTAACCTTCCGCAATCCTTTCCATAAATAAGGGGAGGATAAATGTGGGGTTAAATTATTTTTTCTTTGCGTCTTTCTTATCTTCTTTGTGTCTTTGCGTTAAAGAGTAAGTTTTTGTTTTCAGTCTCTCGGTATCTCCAGCATCATGTCAAGTGCCTTTTTTGCAGGAATCCTTATCTCCTCAGGAACCTTGACCACATTTACCATATCCCGTATGGCGATATATACATCCTCAAGTGTAGTAAGCTTCATATTGGGGCATATAAGGTCGTCAGAGGCGAGGTAGAATTTTTTTTGAGGATTTTCTTTCCTGAGCCTGTAGAGTATCCCTGTTTCTGTTCCAATGATAAACTCTTTTGCCTCAGATTCTTTGGCGTATTTATACATGCCTGATGTGCTGCAGATGTGGTCAGCCAAATCAAGAACTTCAGACGTGCATTCAGGGTGAGCCACGAATTTTGCCTTCGGGTATCTCTTTTTCATAATGAGGACATCCTCTGCTTTAAGGTGGTGATGGGTCGGGCAGAATCCCTTCCATGGTATAACTTCTTTGGCTGTGAATCTTGCAGTGTATAAAGCCAGATTCATATCTGGAATCATCAAAACCCGCTCTGCATCGGCAAGGGAACTGACAACCCTTACGGCATTTGCAGAGGTGCAGCATATATCGCTCTCCGCCTTCACATCTGCCGTTGAATTTACATAACAGACTACGGGAACCTGCGGCAGCTCCTTCTTTTTTTCCCGCAGTTTCTCGACTGTTACCATGTCAGCCATTGGACACCCTGCCTCGATTCTTGGAAGCAGGACTGTCTTGTCAGGCGAAAGTATGGAGGCGCTCTCTGCCATAAAATGAACACCGCAGAAGACG
>JACQEW010000257.1 GCA_016200365.1 Nitrospinota bacterium | reverse complement strand
TATATAAATCTTTTGACCACTAAAATCAAGTCTGTTAAGATGATTCATGCAAGCCTCCTTTCGATTATGGTTATCTATCTCAAGGAGTATAACCTGAAAGTAAGACTTGCTTCTTTACTTTTTAATCATAAGGTCTGTGGTTAAATCAGTTTTATCTTTTCCGATTTATTCGGGTTAGGTCGTATTATAACTTTATCTGTCCGACGGTTTTTTTCACATCATCCGCTGATTTATGCAGGGCAGCCATCTCTTCGCCGGTCAATTTTATCTGAATAATCTCATCTATCCCCTTACCGCCTAATTTAACAGGGACACCCATGAATATACCATTTATCCCGTATTCACCCTCAAGATATGCCGCACAGGGAAGAACTCTTTTCTTATCCTTCAATACGGATTCAACCATCTGGACAATCGCAGCGCCCGGGGCATAATAGGCGCTGCCTGTCTTGAGAAGGTTTACTATCTCTCCCCCGCCCTTTCTCGTTCTCTCAATTATCCTTTCAATCTGCTCTTTTGATAAAAGCTCGGTAATTGAGATTCCTGACACAGTGGAATATCTTGGGAGAGGCACCATATCATCGCCATGAAGACCTAAAACCATTGCCTGAACATCATCCATAGAGACATTAAGCTCCATAGCAATAAAGGCTCTCATGCGGGCAGAATCGAGGACACCTGCCATACCGACTATTCTCTGCTTTGGAAAATTTCCGACCTTCATAGCCACATGGCACATGGCATCCAATGGATTGGATACAACAATAATAAAGGCGTTGGGTGAATATTTTACTACCTGTTCCGTTACTGATTTTACAATTTTTACATTTATATCCAGCAGGTCTTCACGGCTCATTCCGGGTTTTCTTGGGACTCCGGCAGTAATCACCACCACATCTGAATTCGCAGTATCCTTATAATCATTTGTCCCAATTATAGAAGTATCAAAAAGTTCCAGCGGTGCAGATTCCTGCAGGTCAAGCCCTTTACCCTGCGGAACGCCTTCGATTATATCAATCAGAACTATGTCGCCAAGCTCTTTATATGCTGCCAATTGAGCCGCTGTAGCGCCTACATGCCCCGTCCCTACTATGGTAATTTTTTTTCTCATCACACCTCCTTTTACAGCAATGAGCAATGAGTGCCGAGCAATGAGTTTTTTTACTCGTTGCTCATTGCTCGTTGCTCATTGCTTTTTTACCCTCTCGTCTTCACATAACCCAGTGAGCCGCCTGCCTTAATTACATCAATATCCCTGCCGACCAGCGGATGTTTTACCTCTATATCCAGACCCTTTGTCTTGTTTTTCAAGCTCAGGCTCTTTCCATTAAGCCCTGATACATCCAATTCCAAATCATCACCCTGCTCCAATTTATCGTAATCCGATTCATTTGCAAATGTGAGAGGGAGTATACCGAAGTTTATAAGGTTCGCCAGGTGTATCCTTGCAAATGATTTTACGACAACAGCCTTTACGCCGAGATACATCGGTGCAAGTGCAGCGTGCTCCCTGCTTGAACCCTGACCGTAATTAGCGCCGCCTATGACAAACCCCCCGCCCATCTCCTTTGCCCTCTTTGGAAATGCAGGGTCTATTGGTGCAAAAACATGCTCTGCCATTGCAGGGATATTCGACCTCAATGGAAGTATCTTCGCACCCGCCGGCATTATATGGTCTGTGGTAATGTTATCTCCAACCTTTATAAGCACCTTCCCCTGAATTACATTCGGCAGCGGTTTAAATTCCGGAAGTGGTTTTATATTAGGTCCCCTTATAATCTCGACGGCAGCAGCTTTTTTAGGCGGAAGAGGCGGCACCACCATATTGTCAGCCGTGAGGAATGATTTCGGCATCATTAGCTTGGGAGCATTTTTCCCAATGGTTCTCGGGTCGGTGATAACGGCTTTTAGTGCCGCTGCTGCAGCCACCTCAGGACTTGACAGGTAAACTAAAGCATCCTTTGTGCCGCTCCTCCCCTCAAAATTCCTGTTGAATGTCCTTATAGAGACAGCCTTTGTAGAGGGGGCGTTTCCCATTCCTATACATGGTCCGCAGGCGCTCTCAAGTATTCTTGCGCCGGCAGCTATCATGATGCTAAGTCCTCCATTCTTCGTTATCATCTCAAGAACCTGCTTTGAGCCTGGGGCAATTACAAGGCTTACATCAGGATGGACAGTCTTCCCCTTCAATATGGCAGCAACAGTCATCATATCCCTGTAAGAAGAATTTGTGCAGCTCCCTATTGCAACCTGCTGGACAGGTGTGCCTGCCATTTCTTTCACAGGAACTACATTATCGGGAGAATGAGGCTTTGCAATCATCGGCTCTATCTTGCCCAAATCCAATTCTATTACCTCATCATAACCTGCCTTTGCATCAGCCGCGAGGGAAGTCCATGCCTTCTCCCTTTTCTGAGCCTTTAAAAATGCCTTTGTTATATCATCACCTGGAAAAACCGATGTGGTAGCGCCGAGCTCTGCACCCATATTTGTTATAGTTGCCCTCTCAGGGACAGAAAGGGTCTTTACACCTTCG
>JACQEW010000265.1 GCA_016200365.1 Nitrospinota bacterium | reverse complement strand
GACTGTGCAAAGGAGCGTTCCATCAGGTGTTGTCGGGTCTTTATATCTTGCTTCCGTCTACAAGCCCTGCTTCAACACACTGCCATACGATCCGCTCAAAGAAGCCTTTGAATATTTCTACTCCCCACCTTTTTCTTGCCTTTGATAATACGCTGTGATCCGGTATGTCTGTATCAAGGTCGTATCCCAAGAACCACAGCCAGTCTAATCTTTCAGGCAGTGTATCCATCAGTTCTCTTTCGGAGCGAACATTGTAAAATACGAGAAGGAGCATTAGTTTGAGTATTAAAGGGGGAGGAATAGAGATATTTCCATTTGTGCCGTATTGAGCTTTTACTTCATTGTAAACAAAATCGAAGTCTATGAATTGGTCTATCTTCCTCAATGGATGATCCATGCGAATACGCTTGTCTATGTTTAGGTTGGCATAGAAAAGCTTGCACTGTAAAGGGTCTTGGTGTCCCATCATGTTTTTGACCTCCTATGGCGGCTATTATACTTTAATTAATGATGAATTTATAGGGTTTGGGGGGTTTGGGGGGTTTGGGCAACAGACCGTCAAATCTGGATCGCTATCTCCATCTATGTGCTGGTAGCTATCGTCAAAAAACGGCTTCGCATCAATCGCAGCCTCTACACAATTTTACAGATTTTGAGCGTTACGCTATTCGAGAAAACACCCATTGGACAGGCTCTTTCGGATATTGACTATGAAGAACTAAATGCTGATAATCATAACCAATTGAATTTATTTCAATAACATTGGGACAGTAGTGATTTAAAATGTAAAATTATCAATTAGCATTAAAAAAATTAACTCTTTCCTTCATTGTTAATTGCTAATTTTTCATTGATAATTTTGCAATGGAAGTAGTTATAAGTCTGCGTTAATCTGCGGCTAAATTTCTAAAATTTTCTAAAAAAACCCTTCCCCTTCTCCTTTACATCCTCACCGGAAATCTCTGCAAGCTCCCTCAGCAGCTCCTCCTGTCTCTTTGTCAGTTTTGTGGGAGTCTTGACCACAACCTGAACTATCTGGTCGCCTCTGCCGTGCCCTCTTATATGCGGTATCCCCGACCCTTCCAGCTTAAAGGACTTTCCTGTCTGGGTGCCCCTCGGCATTGTAAGCTTCTCTGTCCCCTCGAATGTCGGGACTTCAATCTCTGCTCCGAGGGCGGCCTGTGAGAAAGAGATAGGAATCTCACATATAACATTGTATTCATCTCTCTTAAAGAATTCATGCTCTTTTACATGAAGCACTACATAAAGGTCGCCGGGCGGTCCACCCCTTACCCCTTCTTCTCCTTCTCCTTTTAATCTGAGCGTCGAGCCGGTATCAACTCCTGCCGGTATCTTTACGGAGAGTTTCTTCCCCCTCTTTACATGACCCGTCCCCCTGCATTCTTTACAGGGATCTTTTATTACCATGCCTGCACCATGACATTGATTACAGGTTGTGCTTATATGGAAAAATCCCTGAGACCGTGTAACCTGTCCCGTTCCCCTGCAAAGAGGGCATATAACAGGCTCCGTTCCCGGCGCTGCTCCAGAGCCGTTACAAGTTTTACATGCCTCATATTTCTCCGCCTCTATCTCTGTCTCCTTCCCTTTTACGGCATCCATAAACGAAATTTCCAAATCATACCGCAGGTCTGCTCCCTGCTGTGCATAAGTCCTCTCTCTCCTCCTCCCGCCGAAGCCAAAAAAATCCTCGAATATATCGCCAAAGGAGGTGAATATATCCTCGAACCCCCTGAAGCCTGTAAATCCAGTGCCTTTCAACCCTTCATGTCCGTAAGCATCGTAGAGGCTTCTCTTTTCCGGCTCCCTCAAGACCTCATATGCCTCAGCCGCTTCCTTGAATTTCTCCTCTGCCTCTTTGTTGCCCGGATTTCTGTCAGGGTGATATTGCATCGCCATCTTGCGGTAAGCCTTTTTTATATCGCCTTCAGAGGCATTTTTCTGAACTCCAAGAACTTCATAATAATCTCTTTTCATTTCTTAATATTCTCCTCTCTATCTCCTGAAAATATTTTTAAGAACAAACCAAAAGTTTTCTTTCCTTTCCCTTATCCTCCTGATAGTGTAGGGCAGCCAATGTGTTCCGTATGGGACATAGATTCTGACCCTGTATCCATCTTTGAGCAGTTTCTCTTGAAGCCCTCTCCTTATGCCGTAGAGCATCTGAAATTCAAATCTATCTTTGGGTATCTTATTCTCCTCTGCAAAAAATTTTACAATATTAATCAGTCTTTCGTCATGCGTGGCGATTGCAGGATAGCTCCCTTTAAGGAGAAGCTCCTTTGCCATATATTCAAAGTTTTTATTCACATCCCTTTTATCGGGAAAGGCAATTTTGGGAGGCTCTTTGTATGCACCCTTGCAGAGCCTTATACGGTGGCGATTTTCTATTGCGGTAGTTACATCGTTTTTACTGCGGTATAGATATGACTGAATCACCATCCCTATATTTTCAGGATAGCTGCCGTGAATCGTTTTAAAAATATCAATAGTCCGCAGTGTATATTTTGATCCCTCCATATCTATTCTTACAAAATTTTTATATCCGGCAGCGGTCTTTACAATTTTCAAGACATTCTCGCAGCAGTATGAATCGTCAATATCAAGCCCCATCTGGGTAAGCTTGAGAGATATGGTGGAATTTAACCCCAGGGTATTTATATCTTTTAGAAGCCCGATATAGTCATCCCTATGCATCTCAGCCTGCTTCCTGTTTGTAACGCTCTCTCCGAGTATATCCAGCGTAACAAGAAATCCTCTGTCATTGAGCCTTTTTACAACCCCCTTTGCCTGTTCAAAGCTCTCGCCGGCAATAAATCTCTTTGCCAGAATGAGTAGTATGCCCATGTCAAGGAAACTATAAAATTCTTGCATGGAACACGGATGACACAGATGATACGGATTGACACAGATTAATAAAGTGAAAGTGAAAGCGAGAAGCAATAGATTCCTTACACTTACACTTACACTTCTGTTAAATCAGCGTCATCTGCGTTCTATCAAGTTTTAGTTCTGTATTCCCCTTCCTTCTCCCAGTAATTCATATATCTTCTCTGCCCGGCGCTGATAATCTGCTGCTTCCTCTGTTTTCCCCATTGCTTTGTATATAGAGGCAATATTGCTTAAATCTATCGCAATCCCCCTCCTGTATTCCATCTCCTTATCTATCTCCAGAGCCCTTTTATAATATTCGAGGGCTTTGTTTAAGTCGCCCTTTGCCTCGTATACCCCGCCTATGTTGCTTAAATTTATAGCTATCTCGCCTTTATTTTTAATTGATTCACTTGTTTTAAGGGCATCATTGAACATAGTCATCGCCTCATCCAGCCTCCCCTGTTTTTTGTATACCATGCCGATATTATTAAGCCTCAGCGCCTTGCCCTGCTCGTTTCCGATTTCCTTATCAATTGCAATCGCTTTTTTGTAATATTCCATCGCCTTTTCAATATCGCCCTTTAAAGATAATACCTTTCCTATATTCCCAAGACTGTCCGCAAGCAATTTTTTGTCATTAATCCTCTCGCTTATTTTAAGTGCGGATTGAAAATCATTCATAGCACCCTCAATATCCCCTTTCAGATGTTTTACGGCACCCATACTGTTAAGCCCCCTTGCAGCGCCTTCCTGAAAATCAATACTGTAGCTTAGGCTAACGGTGTTTTTATAATAACTCATCGCCTTTGACATGTTCCCCTCTATGTAATATTTATGCCCTTGATTTAAGAGGGAAATAACCTTCCTCTGCCCCTCCGGAGACCCCTTTATCTCCTTTGTTCCACTGCAGGAGGTAATAGCAAATAAAAATGAAAAATGCAAAATGAAAAATGCAAAATGAAAAATTACAAAGTAAAAATAAAATCTAAACAATTCCAATAATTCTATATTTTGCACTTTGCACTTTGCACTTTGCATTTTCATTGTATTCTCTCTCCTGCCGGAATCTCCTTCTCTTTTTCTTTTTCCACAAAGTTTTTTATGGGCCAGCTTTTCTTTGCACCTTTTATTATATCGCCGGCATCCTCTGCGCCGTCCCTTGCCGACCTTGCTATTTCAGGCACTTCTTCCGATGCCTCCTTTACATTCTTTATAATTTTTTCTGCATTTTCCATAACTGCAGGCAGTCGTGATATAGCATCTTCAACATTCTTTGCTGCCTTCTTTGTTGAGTCTATTATTGACGGAATCTCGGATGCGGTAATCTCTTCTATGTTTTTTGCGGTCTTCTTTGTTGAATCCAGAATATCCTTTAAACCTATTAGCACATCATTCACATTTTTAAGACTGCTCTGTGCATCTCCTAAGATTTGAGGAAGATCTTTTTTTACTGTGCCAACGATTTCAGGGACATGACCCGATGCTTCATTAACATTTTTCAATATATCATTAACCTTTTGCATTGCGCTTTCGGTTTTTTTTACGGTTTCATTTATATGATTATACAGCTCCCTCTCGGTAATGAGCGCCCCTGCCGTCCCTTTTCCCTTTTTAATGTCTTCGGTGATTGACCTGATATTGCCGAGTATGTCTCCGGCAGCGGTAGGGGGTATATTGCCGGTTATCTCCGCTATCTTATTCAATGTCTTCTCCACATTTTCAAGGACGGGTTTTACCCTGTTGACTATATCCTCGATTGCCATACCTTCCTCCACATCAATCGTCCCGCCCGCAGGAATTACCGGCAGAGATGTGGAGCCGGGCAATATCTTTATCCTTTGTTCTCCTATTAAGCCTGCCTTTGCAACAGCAGCCTTTGAATCCTTACGAATCTTATTTTGAAACACCTTTCTTATCTCGAGAATCACCTCCACCTTATTCTGCTCATTTAATTGTGCTGACTTAATAACCCCGATATCGAGACCCGACAATATTACAGGTGTGCCTGCCTTCAAGCCTTCCCCTTCTTTAAATACTGCCTTTATCGTGTATTTTTCTTCAAAAAGGTGTTTTGCCCGTCCGATGAAGATAAAAACCGTTAGCAGAATTATCAGGGGTATAATTATAAAAAGTCCTGCTACTATTTCTTTCTGGCTTGCAGAAAGACGATGTGAATAGTGCATTTTCATAAGCGTAAGTGCAAGTGTAAGTGAAAGTGTAAGTGAAAGTGAAAAGAGTTAATCTACCCTACACTTTCACTTACACTTTTAAAAAAACAGTCCCTTTACATAAGGGTCTTCGATTGTCTTTATATCTTCTGTCTTCCCTGTAAAGATAAATCTGCCGTTCTTTATTACTCCAACCCTGTCTCCAAATGCCATAGCGCCTGTGGCGCTGTTGACGGTAATAAGCATGGTCTTTTTAAATTCGGTTTTAAGTCTTTTTATAAAACTTACGACTGTCCTGTATCCTGTCGGATCCAATCCTGCTGCAGGTTCATCGAATATCAGCAGCTCCGGCTCCATAATGAGCGCCCTGGCTATGCCTGCCAGCTTCCTTTTATTATAAGAAAGGGTAGCAGGAAAGAATTTGCTCTCCTTTATTATACCCAATAAATCCAATTTTTCATCAACCCTTTTTTTTATATTATCATCGCTCAGGTCGGTATGATACCTGAGAGGCAGCGCCACATTATCGTATACAGTCAGATTGCTTATAAGGGCGGGATGCTGAAAGAGATAGCCGATGCTTTGTCTCAATGCACTCATTTCAAAACCCGCTGATTCATATATATTAACCCCCTGTAAAATTACTTCTCCCCGTGACGGCTCTAAAAGCCCGACACAGAGCTTTAAAATGCTGCTCTTCCCTGACTCGTTCGGTCCTGCAATAACGAATACCTCGCCTCTATGCAGCTCCATTGAAAAGCCGTCAAGAACCTTTGTCTCACCATAAGAGAAACCTATATCTGACATTCTAATCATTAAATCGGGCATCTTAATGAGTTAATGAGCTAATGGGTTAATGAGTTGATAAGTTAAAACTCAAAAACTCAAAAACTCATCAACTCTTATATATACGCTATTATTGTAACCATACTGTTTAGTATAAAGCATATTGTAATTGAATTTATGATAGCCCGTGTTGTCTGCTGGGGGACTTCTGTAATAGACCTTTGAACAGAGAGGCCATGATAACATCCTACCACCGCCACTGTCATCCCGAATACAGTCCCCTTTACAGCCGAGATGGCTATATCGGTAAAGGACAGGGATTTTATTATGATGTTTAAAAAATCCATAAAATGAGTGGTTATGCTCATTTTAGATATAATAAATCCTCCTATGATAGCGACTATATCGAAGTATATAACAAGTGCAATGGTTGATGCCACAAATCCCAATACCCTCGGCATGATAATATATCGTGTAATGTCTATCCCCATCACTTCCAGCGCCTCTATCTCCGACCTTATCCTCATATAGCCGAGCTCCGTGGGTATGGCTGAACCTGAACGTCCTATGATTACAAAGGTGGTTAAGATGGGTCCCAATTCCCTGATAACGACAAGCACAAGAATTTTACCGATAAATTCATCTCCGCCTACCTTAGGCAGCTGGGTTACGGACTGTATTATTATAATCGCGCCTACCATCAATGCTATACTGCTGATTACAGGAATTGCATCAATGCCGGTAAATATGACCTGTCTTAGCACTACCTGAAGCGCTACATCTCTGTCGTGCTTTTTCGCAATAGGGAGGCTGATTGCCGACCTGTGAACGAGGGAATAGAGGTCGGCGAGATAGCTGAGGGACGATAATACCTTTTCTCCAATCCATCTTACAAATCCCATTAGCTCCTTTTTCGTAATAGTTCACCGCAGAGACGCAAAGACGCAGAGAAAGACTAACAACCTACAACTTACAACCTACAACTGTTGTTTGTTGTCAGTTGTCAGTCGTCAGTTGTCAGTTGTAGGTTCTTCTTCTCAGCGCCTCTGCGTCTCTGCGGTTAGCTGAACTTTTACTATTTTTCTTTCTCTGTCATTTTACGGAATTCTTCTATAGAGTATCGGGGAGACCATTCCGCATCTACCGGTATTTTCAGTTTTGCGCCTATCTCGAGGACATTCGGATTTTTTATAATATCACGGTTTTCATTGAATATCTTTTCCCACTGCCTTGCATTTCCGTAATAGTAGGCTGATAGGAGATAAAGGTTGTCGCCTGCCGAGACATTGTGGATTACATATCGCTGCTCGTGAGGCATTTCAGTCCCGCTGCCGGCTTTGGTTTCGGATGCACAATAAGGGGTAAGCAGTAAACAGTAAACAGTAAGCAGTAAGCAAAATACATACTGTCTTCTAAATCGTCTTATCACGACTTTGATTAATTGCATATTCTTTCTTAAGCTGAATGTGGTTTTAATGAGATATACTTACACCAGCTTTCAATAAAAGATTTCGGCGCCGAATGGTATACGGAATTGTAAATCAGGAAATGGGGCCTGTAGGGTTTTCTCAACAGCCTTATCCCGACCTCGACTGGGGTTCTGTTGCCTTTTTTGAGATTGCACTCCTGGCAGGCAACCACCACATTCTCCCATGAGGTATCTCCGCCCCTCGATTTTGGCATTATATGGTCAATCGTAAGATAGCCGCCGCTTTTGCCGCAATATTGACAGGTATGATTATCTCTCCTAAAGATATTTTTTTTGCTGAAAGAAACTATCCCCCTGTAAGGGATATTGATGTAATTCATAAGGCGGATTACCGTGGGGAGTCTGAAGGCAATGGTTGGAGAGCGAAAGACCTTGCCGTCGCACTCTACCTGCTCCGCCTTCCCCTTGAGAACCATCACTATCGCCCGATGGGCATTGCAGAACTGCAATGGTTCGTAGGTGCTGTTTAAAACCAACACCCTTAAATGTTCCATGTATCTCCTTTGAATTGTCTGGGAATAGAGATTTTTATAAGCCTTATTTTATTAACTTTT
>JACQEW010000264.1 GCA_016200365.1 Nitrospinota bacterium | reverse complement strand
TATTGATAGAATCGAGGAGCCTTATATAAGTGCGACAATAATAACTCCCGACGAATTTCTCGGCGGCATACTTCAACTGACACAGGAGAAAAGGGGAAGCCAGAAGGGAATGGAATATATCGGGGAGAAGAGGGTAATGATTACCTACGAGCTTCCCTTGAATGAGGTGGTCTTTGATTTCTACGACAGGCTTAAGTCGCTTTCCAAAGGTTATGCCTCGATGGATTATGAATATCTTGACTATCGCCCCTCCGATTTGGTTAAATTGGATATACTCCTGAACGGCGAGCCGGTAGATGCCCTCTCTTCCATAATACACAAAGAGAAGGCTTATTATTACGGCAGAGACCTGGCAGAGAGGCTGAGGGGGCTGATCCCCAGACAAATGTTTGAAGTGGCAATTCAGGCAGCAATCGGAGGTAAGGTTATAGCAAGAGAGACGGTAAAGGCATTGAGGAAAAATGTAATTGCAAAGTGCTACGGCGGCGATATAACAAGAAAGAGGAAGCTCCTCGAGAAACAAAAGGAGGGGAAGAAAAGGATGAAACAGATAGGCAGGGTGGAGATACCTCAGGAGACATTCCTTGCAGTGTTGAAGACGAAATGAAAATCAGCCACAGACTTACACAGACTTAACAGAAGTGCAAGTGCAAGTGTAAGTGTAAGGAATCTATTGCTTCTCACTTTCACTTACACTTTATTTGTCAGTGAAAATCCGTGGCAAAATAAATATGAGGAGATTTTATAATGGAAAAAACCGAAACTATTAATGGGACAGTTGTTGCGGAGCAAACAAGAAAGAAATCTGTTGTCAGGGAATATGCAGAGGCGATAATAATCGCCCTTATCCTTGCCTTTGTCATCAGGACATTTGTGGTGCAGGCATTTAAAATACCATCCGGGTCAATGATACCCACCTTGCAAATAGGAGACCACATCCTTGTCAATAAATTCATATACAGGTTCACCGATATAGAAAGGGGAGATATTATTGTCTTTAAGTTTCCAAAGGATGAGAGCCGGGATTTTATAAAAAGGGTTATTGGGCTTCCGGGAGATAGAATAGAAATAAAGGATAAAAAGGTATATGTAAATGGTCAGCCGATGAATGAGCCTTATGCATTTCATGAAGAGCAAGGTGCGGCTTCATATCACCCGAGAGATGATTTTGGACCCATTATAATCCCTGAAAATAAATATTTTATGATGGGAGACAATAGGGAAAACAGCATGGACAGCCGTTTCTGGGGGTTTCTGGATAAAAGCAAGATAAAGGGGAAGGCGTTTATTATTTACTGGTCATGGGACAGTGCAAACTTCGGCGTCAGATGGAGTCGTCTTGCCATGATGCTGAAATAATAGAACGCAGATGACACGGATTTAACGGATTTTCGCTGATAGTAAAAGCTCAAAGTTCAAAGCTCAAGGCTCAAAGGGGCTTTCAGCTTTGAGCTTTCAGCCTTCAGCTTTTTTTCTAAAAATCTGTGTTTATCCGTATCATCCGTGTTATCCATGTTCTATTATGTTTTTCGTGTAAATTCGTGGCTAAATATTAAAAATTTAAAAAATTCAAAAAAATTCAAAAAAGTTCTTGACATCACAATATGTTGTGGTTATATTCTTATGCAAACACAAAATAGTGTATAATGTCAGGAGGTGGTAATAGAGTTAAGAGTGTAGAGTTATGAGTTAAGAGTAAATAGCTGCCATTTTTATGGCATGCTAAATATTAACTTTTACCCCGTTAGAAGTTATACTGATTAAAAAGTAATGAAATAATCAATTGTTAGATAACTTCAAATAGGGAACTTCTAACAGGGTTTATAGAGGAGAAAAAAAATTTATATGGAATCGTCCGAATGCAGCTTTGAAGAGCCTCCCAGTAGTATAAATCAGCTTTCAGCTTTCAGCTTTCAGCTTTCAGCTTTAAAAAAATATAATTCAACGAAGGCAGTCCCAAAAGAGTTATGGAATGATTGGAGATGGCAGTTAAAAAATAGAATCACTACCCTTCAGCAGTTAGAAGAGATCATCATCCTTACCCCTGAAGAAAAGAAAGGAGTTTTAGCCTCGGGTGGAAGGCTGGCAATGGCTATAACTCCCTACTTCGCCTCGCTTATTGACCCGTATAATCCGAATTGTCCCGTCCGCCGGCAGGCTGTCCCCAGAATAGAGGAATCTTATATATTGCCTCATGATATGGTTGACCCATGCGGAGAGGATACGCATTCGCCTGTGCCGGGACTTGTGCATAGGTATCCTGACAGGGCGCTGCTCATCGTTACAGACCAATGCGCCATGTACTGCAGATACTGCACAAGGAGGAGGATGGTCGGGGCAGAAGAGAATGTTATATCGAGGGACAGACTCGAAGATGTCTACTCTTATCTCAGGACAAACAGGAAGATAAGGGATGTCTTAATATCTGGCGGAGACCCTCTTTTGTTAAAGGAAGAGATATTGGAAGGTATTCTGTCAAATCTAAGGAGGATACCGAATATCGAGATAATAAGGCTCGGCACCCGTGTCCCTGTAACCCTCCCGCAGCGGATAGATACATCTCTTGCCGATATGCTCAAAAAATATCATCCCCTCTGGATGAGCATCCATTTTTCTCACCCTAAGGAGATTACGAAAGATGTAAAGAGGGCGTGCGGACTTCTATCTGATGCAGGCATTCCCCTCGGAAGCCAGACTGTCCTTCTCCGCGGTATAAACGATAAACCCCATATCATGAAAAAACTTATACATGAGCTGCTTAAGATGAGGGTGAGACCATACTATATTTATCAATGCGACCCGGCTGTAGGGACAGGACATTTCCGAACCCCTGTTTCTGCAGGCATTAATATAATAGAGAAACTGAGGGGGCATACTACAGGTTACGGTGTTCCGACATTTGTTGTGGATGCACCCGGCGGAGGCGGCAAGATACCTGTCGCCCCTGTATATCTCATATCGCAGGCTGACGGAAGGGTGACATTGAGAAATTACGAAGGCAAGATATTTGAGTATTATGAATCGCCTAAACAGATAAGGCGAATTGACGGGATAAAACAATTTAGGCTTTTTGATTCATAACAAAGAAATTATAAAATCTTTTAGACAGGATTTACAAGATTTACAGGATATAAAAAAAGGGGAAATCTTATTTATCCTGTTTATCCTGTCTAAAAAATTTGTTCTTCTAAGGGAGAGTTATGCGGGTTGGTCTGACATTCAATCTTAAAAAGGGGCATAAAGAAGGGCTTCCTGCCGACTGGGATGCAGAATGGGATACAGAAGAGACGATTGATGCGGTTAGAAGCGCCCTCTCGTCCGAGCATGAGGTTATCCCGATCGAGGCGGATGAAAACGCAGTAGAGAAACTTAAAGGAGCGAGACCCGATATAGTTTTTAATATAGCCGAGGGGAGAGATGGACCAAACAGAGAAGCTCACATCCCTGCCATGCTGGAGATGTTGGGAATACCCTATACCGGCTCTGACCCGATGACACTCTCTATCTGTCTTGACAAAGGGAGAGCTAAAGAGATATTATTTTTTTATAGGGTATCCACTCCCGGATTTCAAGTCGTATCATCTGTACGGGAGAAGGTAAGATTGAAAAAATTCCCGCTCATGGTAAAGCCCCTCCATGAAGGATCGAGCAAAGGGGTAAAAAACGATGCTGTAGTATTTACAGCCTCCGATTTAAAAAAGAAGATAGACGAGATTACCCTTCAATATCATCAACCCGTTCTGTTGGAGGAATATCTTGAGGGAAGGGAATTTACCGTATCGCTTATGGGAAACAATGGAGATATGAGGGTTCTCCCGATTGTAGAGATAAAATTCGACAGCCTGCCTAAGGATATCAACCCGATATATTCTTATGAGGCGAAATGGATATTGGACAGGGCAGACACCCCCCTCGATATATTTCAATGTCCTGCAGATATTGACGGCAGGCTGAATAATAAAATAGAGAAGATTACTCTGAAGGCTTATAAGTCGCTCGGATGCAGGGATTGGTGCAGGATAGATGTAAGGCTCGACTCAAAGGGTAATCCCAATATACTTGAGCTTAATCCCCTGCCTGGAATTTTGCCGAAACCCGAAGACAACTCATGTTTTCCAAAGGCGGCAAGGACAGCAGGAATGAGCTATAATGAAATGATATTGAATGTGCTGAATACAGCGAGGAAGAGGTATGGAATATAAACCAGATCAC
>JACQEW010000012.1 GCA_016200365.1 Nitrospinota bacterium | reverse complement strand
GCTTTGTATGAAATGTCCCCTGCTCCCCTGTAATCCCCTGACATATAACCCTTGTATTTTTATTAACAAGTATACTCATGAAACCTCCGTTATTTCATTTCTTTTATCATCCCCTACATCTTTTCCAAAATATATCCCTATATCCACATCAGACCAATTATCCGCCTCCCCTGTTGCATAAGAACCGAAAAGGAATGCAAACTTAACCTCTTTTTTATAAGGCTCAAGCACCTCTTTTACCCTTTCAACTATGTATGTAGTATCAGGTATTTTATCTATAATCTCAAGCTTTTCCTCTGGTATCATATATCCTTGCAAGCCATTTTGCCATCATCTTATTGTGTATAGACTCGTCCTTCCTCTACATCCTTTAATCCATTCAATCTTTTGAAGAAAAAAACGTGTAGACAGCTATTATGTCCCGATTTGCGGTATTTTGTAAAGTCAAAATGGACTTTCATATTCTTCTCATCTCATGATAATCAGTTGAAGTTCCTTCGTCTGAAGTCTCTTCATAGTTTCCAAAGCCGGTGGAATATCCAACAAAACTACCATTAGCTGCGCGTCTGAAGAAATAACATCCATAATCTAAGAAGTCTGTATTCATAGCATCTTTTGATGGAAAATAATATAACTGAAGAAACTGACCATCATATCGGCCTTCAAACTCCCATAGCTTATTAGGTTCCTCTTCTCTTGTAATCGTTCCTCGGATGAAATCACCAGATTGTTTTGTAATTTTCAAAAGTTCATGGTATTTAACGGGACCGTTCGGAAGACGTCCCCAAGAAGATTTCCAGTTTCCTATAATACTGTGCCGCATAGGCTTACCTGACAAAAATCGAATAAATCTTGAGGCTGGTAAAACTTCTTTTAAAATCGCTCCTATGACTATTCCTGCAATCCCAATCAGTGCGGCAACAATGGTTGAATCCACATATTCCTCCGTCTATCTTAGTTTTCTTTCAGAGTATTTCAGTATAGTCTCAAATAGCGTATAAATTCATTCACAACAGAACAATTTTATTTATACTCCAAAAGTGGCGGGATAGACGAAGTATTTCGTCTATGCCAAATTTATTACAACGATTTTATGCTCCTGCAAGCTCATACTTCACAGGCAACAGCCTCTCTAATAGCACATGCTTTGAAGCATCGAGAATCTCTATTCCAATAATTCTATCACCTTCACCTATATCAAGCACAATATCTTCAGTAACTCGTCTGTTTATGATATCCTGCTTCCTATCATCCAATCTAATATAGAGAAGGTCTGTTTTGTCATTGTAAACAATATTCATTTATTCCTCCCATCTTCCATAAAACACATAGACCGTAATGGTTATGATTTTATCCCTTTCAATAGTATAAAACACTTCAACCCGTTTCTGCTCATAATATTTATTAAGGCGTTTTTGTTTGAAGTCATACACTTTGGCTTTACCTATATGTCCATACTTGGCAGGGATAGAAGAACCTGTTTGAATTACCTCTTTAATTTCATGCTCATTCGTGCCTCGTTCTTCTGCACGCTCCAATGTATGAGGGTCTATCTGAATATCCATTTAAAACCTTCATCCACTATTGCCTGTAAATTCGCTCCTTTTTCTTTAATCTGAATTATCCTGCTGCCCTTACAACCTTCTCTCCTGCATCATCCATTCTCTCAGCAGTAATTATATTCAGCCCCGACTCGCCTAATATCTTTCTGCCTAAGTCAACATTTGTCCCCTGTAATCTGACAACCAGCGGGATTTTCATGCCTACCTCTTTAACAGCAGCAATAACACCCTCTGCAATAATATCGCATCGCATGATGCCGCCGAATATATTTATCAAAACTGCCTTAACCTTTGCATCGGACATCAAAATTTTAAAGGCTGCTGTAACCTGCTCTTTATTCGCCCCGCCGCCGACATCGAGGAAGTTTGCCGGCATACCGCCGTAGAGTTTTATAATATCCATTGTCGCCATGGCAAGCCCGGCACCATTCACCATACAGCCAATATTACCATCAAGGGCGACATAGTTTAAGCTATGTCGTGATGCCTCGATTTCCTTTGTGTCCTCTTCGTCTAAATCACGCATATCATGGACTTCCTTATGTCTGAAAAGCCCATTATCATCAAAGCCCATCTTTGCATCAAGTGCAAGAATATCTCCGCCCTTTGTGATAACCAGAGGATTTATCTCTGCCATTGATGCATCTGAATCCACAAATGCCTGATATAATCCGGACATAAATTTTACAGCCTTGTTTACCAGAGACTTATCAATTCCGAGACCAAATGCGAGCTTTCTTGACTGAAAAGGGATTAATCCGACTGCAGGGTCAACATATTCCTTTAAGATTTTCTCGGGACTTTTTGCTGCTATCTCCTCTATCTCAACGCCGCCCTCCGAAGATGCCATTACAACAACACGCTGTGCTGCCCTGTCAACAACCATTCCAAGATATAGCTCTCGTGCAATCTGGCATCCTTCTTCTATAAGAACCTTTTTTACTTCTTTGCCGTCCGGACCTGTCTGGTGGGTTACAAGTTTTTTGCCCAGCATTCCCTCGGCATATTGTCTTGCCTCCTGATGACTCCTGGTAAGCTTAACTCCGCCAGACTTCCCCCTCCCGCCTGCATGTATCTGCGCCTTGACAACGCATACACTGTTACTGCCAAAAAGATTCTTTGCAATCTCCTCTGCCTCATCGGGGGTAAAAGCAACCCTCCCCTTTGGCACAGCTACACCGTATTTTGAAAGCAACCCTTTAGCCTGATACTCATGTATGTTCATCCCGTTAGACCTCCTTTTAGATAGTTTCGAAATTTAAGATATTTTTATTGGCAACAAAACATCATTGCCATCCCGTAAGAGACCACAGGTCTAACGGGATTCACGGATCCTCCTTATCTTTCTCATATTTATAAATTGAGTTTATCAGTTTTTTCAGGACATCTCTATTCTCCATATAAAACCTCACAACCTGCCATCTGAAATTAAGATACCTGTGTGCAAGGC
>JACQEW010000270.1 GCA_016200365.1 Nitrospinota bacterium | reverse complement strand
TGCCGAAAAGACAAAGGCACACACAGGGCAGTGGATAGATTTACGGAGTTTTGCAGAAAGAATAGATATGTCCTCAAGGCTGATATAAAGAAATATTTTCCCAGTATAGACCATGGGATACTTTTTGAAAAGATAAAGAGAAAGATAAAATGCAAAGATACCTTATGGCTTTTTAAAACTATTATTGATGGAAGCAATAAACAGGAGGAAGTAATTGATTATTTTACTGGAGATGATATTTTTAAACCTTTTACAAGGAGAAAAGGAATACCCATTGGCAATCTGACGAGTCAGTTTTTTGCAAATATCTATCTTAACGATTTAGACCATTATTTGAAAGAAAACCTCAAGTGCAGATATTACATCAGATATGTTGATGACATAACAGTGTTTGAAAATGATAAAAAAAGACTTTGTGAGATAAAGGCATGTGTAGAGAAGTTTTTAGAAAAAGACAGGATCAAACTTCATTCTAAAAAAACTTATGTTGCATCTGTATCTACCGGCATTGACCATCTTGGATATAGGGTTTTCACGACACATAGATTGTTGAGGAAGGATAACAGTATGGGGTTTATAAAAAAACTGAAACGGATGAATGCGCTTTACCGTCTTGGATATATTACCTTTGAAAAGATGAATGCCTCTGTGCAAAGCTGGATTGGACACGCAAGCCATGCGGATACATTCGGATTGAGGAGGAGTGTATTTGAAAAGACTGATTTTTCCATAGCTTCATTCAGGACAGTAGTTACACTTTAAACTTTTACCCTTTTACCCTTTTCCGCGATAAAATTACAAAATCCGTATCCCCCTTATTCCCCTTCTATTAAAGTCTATGGTGACTTAAGTATTAAGACTATTATTGATAATGGTCGTTTACATCAATAATCTCAACAGTATCTTTTTCATGGAAGATAAAAATTGCCCTATATTTTCGGTCTATCCTGAAACTCCATATACGCATATTTCTCGGCTCAAGCAGCTCGGTTTTTAAGCTTGGGTGGAAGGGATTCTTCTCAAAAAACCTTATCTGTTTCTCAAATTTCTTTTCAAGGTTTCTATTTTTGAGATAATTGCTGATTTTCGGATGGAGAGGAAGAATTTTCACTTTTTAAAATAAGAAGAGCGTCTGAGTCCTTTTTCTAAACTTTTAAGGAACTCTTGTTTGTAAAGTTTTGTTTGTTTGAATGCCTCGATGACTTCTTCTACTCTTTTAGTGGGTGGAGGGGAAAAAATATCTTCCTCAATAATTTGGCAGAGGTATTCATAGCGAAGTCTTTTGTCAAACAATTCTTGATATTCTTTTTTAGAAATAACTACAGTATCCATTGAAGCAACTCTACCACAATATAAGACAAAAAGCAAACTCATGTCTTATATAGTTTCATAGTTTTATTCTCTTGACTTCGCATTCATTAATTGGTTATTTTAAAAAACCATGGAAATTTTGATAATAGGCGCGGGGGCGGTGGGGGGATATTTTGGCGGGCTGCTGGCAAAGGGGAGGGATAATTCGGCAGGCTCATTAGATGTAACCTTTCTTGCACGGGGTGAGCACCTTAAAGCCATTCAGGAAAGGGGACTCTCTATAAAGAGTATAAAGGGAGATTTTAATATCAGGGTAAGGGCAGTCGAGAGATTGCCCGATGCCGAAAAATTTGACCTGATAATCTTTGCTGTAAAATCTTATGATTTACCCGATGCCTGCCAAAATATTAAAAATGCCGTTGGAGATAATACTATTATAATGTCGCTGTTGAATGGGGTAGACAGCGAAGATATAGTAGGCAGTTTTTTCGGGATGGAAAAGGTCATTGGCAGTGTTGCATTTATCGGAGCGCAAATTTTAGAGCCGGGAGTAATATCTCACACAGCAGCAGGGATGATTACGATAGGTGAATTGAACAACCCCATTAATCCCCCTTTAATCCCCCTTTATAAAAGGGGGACTGAGGGGGATTTAAGGGGGACTGGGGGGAGATGTGAAGAAATTTTGAGAATATTTGAGAGTGCAGGGGTGCCTATAAAATTATCAGAAGATATTAATAAAGATATATGGTCAAAGATGGTCTGGAATGTTGGATTCAATGCCATAACGGCTATTACAGGTTCGATGGTTTCTGATGTCCTCGCTGTTCCCGAATCGAGAAAGGTAGTTGAGATGGCGATGAAAGAAACGGTGGATGTAGCAAGAGAAAAGGGAATAAAAATTACGGATGATATTGTAGAGAAGACGATTTCCAAGACTTTAAAGGCTGGTGCCATAAAGACCTCTATGCTTCAGGACATAGAGAATGGCAAAAAAACTGAAATTGATTCAATAAACGGGGCTATTGTCAGGATGGGAAGGGAAATGGGTATCCCCGTGCCTGTGAATGAAACTCTGTATGGGATAGTAAAGATTATTGATAAAGGTTGAGGCTGAGGTTGAGGTTAAGAAACCGCTTAACCTCAACCTTAACCTGAACCTGAATTATTTTCCAAGTGTCTTCTGACCCGGTTTCCAATCGCAGGGCATTAACTCGCCTGCTTGAAGCGCCTGCAGTGTCCTGAAGGTTTCGTCTACACTCCTTCCAACCTTTGTAATATTTACAACCGAGCTTGAAATTACCCCTTCAGGGTCTGTAGGGCATACGAAAGTAAAATCCAAAGGATAGAAAAACAGCACAACCCACTTGCCCTTATAGTCGGCAAGCTTTATTTCTTTGAAGCTGCCATCAGGCAGCACTGCCTGACCTTTGAAATCAGGCGCCCTCTGTCCAACCTGAATAGTCATACAGATACCTCCTTATTTTTCAGACATGGCAGAATTCCATCCAACAAATATCATGGCAAACAGAACAGCCCATATAATAGCAGTCCATTCAGCATTCATTTTTTTCACCCCCTTTTATTGAAAAAAGTTATTTTTTTCATATAATCTATCTACTGTTCGAATTTTTGTCAAGTTTTTTATTGCAAAGTTTTCAAGTTATTTATACCTAACCCAAACAGGTCGGAGCCAAAAGGACATAAGCCACAGATTTACACAGACAAAAAAAATAAAAAGATTAAGGAGAAAAGGGAAAATTGGGAAAAGGGGGAAAAAAGATTCTAAAAGATAAGAGTCTAAAAGTTATTTTCATTTTTTAGACTTTTAGACTGACTTGTTATCGCTCCTTTTCTTTTTTTGTGTCCTTTGTGTCTTTGTGGTTAAATTAGGCTTTTTGTTCTTTTTTTTCATCTCTTATTGCTGCCGTAATTTTTGGGAGAAGTTTATCTAAATATGGCCAGGTGAAGCCTATAATGCCGAGCAGGGCTAATGACGGCAGAACAATCACAAGCACCGGGTATTTTGCGTAAAAACCGGAGATAAACAGCTCGACCACAGACCATGTATAAAGAGTGAGGGGGACTGCCAGGATTACACCGTCAATAGAATGATTGCGCCGGAACTGCGGAAGATACCTGAATAATAATATGAGAGCGACGCCAAAAATTACTACGACGAGCAGCTCTTCGGGGATCCATTGCGAGCCTGCGAGCCATAGATACGATTGCATGGCAATCAGGTAGAAGAAAAATGACGGGATTATAGCCAGAAACGCCACCAGAAAATCGCCCCAGAAGCCCTTGCAGTTCGGAGGAAACCGCTGATACCCCTTCAGGTGCGTATAAGAAAAGCTCATAATAACGATAAACCACCCTGCATAATTCGACCAGGGAATACCAAACCATTGGACAGGAATTTCCCATGTCCAGAATCCTAGTGCGACGGCAATCGGGTCGAGAACAAAATCAATGCCTGTAGCCAGCAGGGCACTCAGTAAAGGACGCAGGTACAAAGGAATGGAAAGCAATTTGCCGATATGTATAACCGAATAAAAAATCGTCCCCCAGCTTAGACAGATGCCGAGAGGAACAGGTCCGGGCAATTTTATAACAAACTGATTATACCGGTATGCGGGGGGATTATGGGTAACTGCCAGATACTCCAAAAGAAAGGCGTAGGCAATGGCGGACAGCATAATCAGAAGCATATACCGCTCCCGGCGCCATGCGTGCCGCAGGCAAAAAAACGCCAACGTGTAACTGCACAACTCGGTAAATACAAAAGACCATGATGGGAACGATGACATATTCATACTATTATAGAAAGCTATATATCCACAGATTACACAGATTTTCACTGATTATTTATGATTTTATTATCTTTTTTCAGTGTCTTTATTTTTATATGTTTTCTCTGTGTCTACGTGTCTGTGGTTAAAATCAGATCTTTGTTCTGATTCCAAAGAAGGCTTCCATGGCTTTTTTACCCGAATTAAACCATATCTTTATTACCTCATAGATGATTACTGTTGTAAATGTAACAGACATCCACAGCATCACTGCCTCGATCGGCAGGCGGGACCATGCCCCTACGGTTATGCCGAGCATCTGTTTGTAATTATAACCCCACCATTGATACGGTGTTGCCAGCGTAGCCTCCCACATCAAGCTGATTAAGAGAAGAAAGAAGAAGGTGAAGCTGAATGCCCGCCAGTTGATAAACCGGCTGGATGTCTTAAAGAAGGCGCAGGATGGGGTAATGCTGACTGCTACCAGAAAGGTAAAATACCCAGGAAACCCTTCATGGTAAGGGTGGGGAAAGAATTTTTTATATATAACGGCAATTATGATTAAAAATATCCCTAAAACTACAGACCATGGATGAAAAACCAATATCCTTTTAATATCTTTGGTCTCGCTCCTGTAATCGGGCACATTGTATGCCAACAGCCAGTATTCATCGCACCAGATGTAGAACAAGAGAATGGCTATAAACCCTGTGCCATAAAAAATGAATTCTTCGACAGGCAGATTCCACAGCCATGCTCTGGCGGAGAAATTGTATCCCGGCAAATAGATTTGGAGTGTAGCATTGTGGTTAAGAAAGGTAAAAAAGGTGCTGCCTAAGAGGATGTCCAGCAGAAAACCGATAGGCGTTAATAATCCAATAGTCAGCCAAAAGGATTTTCGTATGAATTTTTCGTCATGATTGATATACAGCCATGCAACAATCGTCAGGATGGGGATTATGAAAAGCAACAGGCTCCATGTGTAACCAAGCGGTGTAGGGTCGGCAGGTATTACAAGGGTTCCGGGTCTTTCGACCCTGAACAGTGTGAGGGCAGCGGGAATAATAAGTGTTCCCATCATCGCAAAAAAGACCTTAAAATCCCTTTTCGGCGTTAAATTTATCATTTTAAGAAAACCAAAAAATCTGCTAACTACTCACCACAGACACAGAGAGCACGGAGTTTCACGGAGATTAACCTTTGATTCAATAGCACAACCAATTATCTTGTATGAAAGTTCATTTATAAATTTTTGAGTAATCATCTCCGTGTCTCTCTGTGTTTTCTGTGTCTCTGTGGTTAGTATCCTGGTTTTTGCTCTTTAAAATCTCCATGTTACCTTTCCGTATATCCCCCTCTGAATATCCGTCTTTTGGATATAGAATCCCTCTGCCTTGAATTCCGTATGGCTTCCGTTCAGCATATTCTGTCCTACAATAGAGACTGATAGATTCTTCAAAGGATTCCATCCAAAACGGATGTCCATCTCGGTATAACTATTAATAGCATCCGTAGAAAGGCGGTCTACATAGCGTATAAAAGCATCTATCTCCATATTCTCATGCAGGTCATAAGAAGACCTTAGTGTAAATTGATTGCGAGGAGAGGTTCCTTCTTCACGATTGATAGTTACCGTATCTGTGGTGCCGTCTTTGCCGTGCATTTGCACCTGGAGATTTGAATACGAGGCATGGAGCCGCCACTGCGGCAATACCTGCCATTGGGTCGAAAGCTCAAGCCCATAAGTCTCGCCATATTTCTTATTAGATAAAGTAGTGGGAATAATCAGATGAGCCGATGAGGATGAAATTTCAAGAAATGGATTTCCCAGCTCATAAGTGCGAAGATTATTGTAGGTGTTATAAAAGGAGGCAATGTCTATTGAAATATCATCCGACGGCTGAAAGCGGTAACCGATATCATAAGCAATAAGCTCTTCAGAGGCATAATTACTATTTCCTGATATGGAATAAAGGGCAGTCGGAGAGCCGGAAAACAGTAAGCCGGGGGGCAGCACGGCTGCGTAAAGAGATTTTAAATCACGGTCAACCTGGCTGGGTGTTCTGACGGCGCGGGATACTGCTGCCCAGATTGTATGACGTTTAAGGGGAGTCCAGAGGATATGTCCGTTAGGCTGTATCTCAAAACCTGTATAATAATGATGCTCGAATCTTGACCCTAAAATAAGCTTGAGCCTGTCTGCTATGAGGGTAATCTCATCGTGAGATAGTGTAAAATCTTTTCTGTAAATTCAAAAAAGGGTATAATCCTCAAGGGGTTACAAGAAGCTTTAAATTAAAGAAAGGAGGATTATACCCATGAGCAAAAGATT
>JACQEW010000263.1 GCA_016200365.1 Nitrospinota bacterium | reverse complement strand
AAGGCTCGGCTCAAACAAGCCTGTTAAGGCGGATTTCAGGGTGATAACCGCTACTCACAGAAATCTCAGTGAAATGGTTAAAGACGGAAAATTCAGAGAAGACCTTTATCACAGGATTAATATATTTCCGATAGCACTCCCTTCATTAAGGGAGAGGAGAGAGGATATTCCGCTCCTTGTTGATTATTTCTTAGAGCAGTTAAGAAGCGAGCTTGGAAAGCCTCTTCCAGGTCTTTCACAAAAGGCGATGGATTTATTTCTAAGCTATAATTGGCACGGCAATATTCGTGAGCTAAAAAACTGTCTCGAAAGGGCGGCAATACTCAGTCAGAACGAGTTGATAAGACCCGAGCATCTTACAATAAGCCAAAGCCTTTCCAAAGAAGAGAAAATTTTGCCGGACGAGAAAGATAAAATACAAATAAATATTGACCTGAATTCAAAAGAGACAACCCTCGACAGTATCGTTGACCATATATTACAGAAGACCCTCGAAAAATGCAATAACAATAAATCCCTTGCAGCAGACAAGCTTAAGATAGACCGCAAGATATTTTATCGCCGTGAAAAAAGAAATTAAGAAGTTGATGAGTTAATGCTCTGAAGAACGGCTGCTTTAATCATTAAGAAAGAGACTTTACACAAATATGTCCCTATTAGGTGCAACTGTGGCTTAAAGGAACATAAATCTTTATCCCCCCTTAATAAATCCCTTTGATTTAAAAAGAATTACGAATTGGCACTCCTTTTGCTACTACTATAAACAAAAAGATTAAGGAGAAATGGGGAAGTTGGAGAAAGGGAGAATGCAAAAACTTAATAGAACGCAGATGACGCTGATTTAAACGGATTCTCGCTGATAGTAAAAGCTCAAAGTTCAAAGCTCAAAGCTCAAGGCTCAAAGGGGCTTTCAGCTTTGAGCTTTCAGCCTTCAGCTTTTTTTCTAAAAATCCGTGTCAATCCGTCTCATCCGTGTCATCCGTGTTCTATTTTATAATCTTTTTCCCCCATTTCTCCCTGTTCTACCTTTCTCCTTTATATTTTTATGGCACAGGATTCAGTAGAAAAATTTCTTGGAAGACTTATTACAGATGACGATTTCAGGGAGTTTGCAAAGAACTTTTTCAGTAAAGCATGTATTGAATATGGTTATACTCTTACGCCTGCCGAGCAAAAAATCCTGCAGTCAATTAACTTTGATTCATTTATATATTTATCCAACAGTATTGACAGAGGGATTAAGAGGTGCGGAGGCAATAATAGATGAAAAGAGAAAAGGCGCTATGAGGATTGGGGGATTAACAATTTGATTTTCCTATTTGATTTTTGATATATTCTTGCTGGAGGTAAGAAGGCGTGAAAAAATATATTACATTTTTTGTCGGTAACGAGCTCTTTGGGATAGATGTTCTGAGGGTGCAAGAGATTAACTTGCCTCTCGAATTTACAATAACCCCGCTTCCAAAATCTCCACTTTTTCTAAAAGGGATTTTGAATCTCCGCGGAAAACTTGTCCCTATCATTGATTTAAGAAACCGCTTTTCCTTAGATGGAATCGAATGGGATACCAAAACAAGGATTATAATAACAAAGTTTCCTGACAGGCTGATAGGCGTGGTTGTTGATAAGGTATCTGATGTAAAGGAGGTGAATGAGGAGAAGATAGAGCCTCCACCGGCAACTGTCTCGGGGATAGATGCCGCATATATCGAAGGTATTTATAAATTAGAGGAAAGGCTTGTAACTTTTCTGAATGTAGACAAAATAGTGGTCAGTGGTGAGTGATCAGAATGGTAGCCGCACCCTTTACGGGTGCGTTACATACGCAGGCATAAAGCCTGCGGCTACCAAATTAATATTTTTTAAAAGGAGGGAATTATGTTTAAATTGTTTGGGAATTTGAAGACAAGGACTAAGTTTCTGCTGAACAACGGTATTCTTATTGCGGTAATTATTATTTTAGCTATTATTGCTTACAGGGGCATGAGAGACGCCAATATATCAATGGACGAGATATACAATGAGCATTTTTTTGCAGTATCAGCGGCAGGGGACATAAAGGCTGATTTAAACGGTGTCAGGGCAGCCCTTGTTACTATGATGGCAGAGACAGACAAAGAGAAACAAAAGGCATCCCATGAAGCCATTAAAAAACTCACACTGAATATTGATGATAAATTTAAGACTATACTTGCTAATAATAAATTCCCTCAGGATATGGTCGCTGATGTTAATGGGATAAAGAAGGTATGGGAGGAGTTCAGAGATACAAGGGACTCCCAACTTATACCCTTTATATACGAGGGCAAAATTCAGGATGCAAAGGCATTAGCTCTGGGAATACAGGCGGAGCGGTATAAAAAATTTACAGGTCTTATAACCGAATTTTTAAAAAAGGAAAAGGGAGAGGCAGAGGAGTTGATCGGGGATTATGCGGCAGCGACCAAGAGGTTCAATAAAATTCTCCTGATTTTCTCTCTCGTCGGTATATCCTCATGGATTTTGTTCACAATCCTTGTAAACCGTTTTATTGTTAGCCCTATCATTAAATTAACCGATGTAGCAGAGAAGGTAGCAAAGGGGGAGCTCGATACTGAATTCGCCTCGATAAATACAAAATGTGAGGTAGGGCAGTTGTCAGAGGCAATAGCGCTTATGCTTAAAAATCTCCGCTCTATAATATCGAATCTCACAAACTCCATAAATACGGTTGCATCTGCTGCTACGGAGCTTGCTGCAACATCGGAGCAGATGGCAACTACTGCCAGCGCACAGGCAAGCCAGATAACTACAGTCTCCACATCAACCGATGAGATGGAAAAGGTTGTCATGGATGTTGCAAAAAACTCCTCCGAGGCTGCCCAGGCATCCGTGTCGGTAAAGGAGGCTGCAAGAAATGGAAATGAGATTGTCTCAAAATCCTCGGATGTAATCGCTATTCTTGGAGAAAACTCAAAAAAGATAAATGAGATTGTAAAGGTAATCGAAGATATTGCCGGCAGGACGGATTTGCTTGCAGTCAATGCAGCCATAGAAGCTGCGAATGCCGGTGACTATGGAAAAGGGTTTGCAGTAGTTGCCGACGAGGTCCGAAAACTCGCGGAAAGAACGACAAGGGCAACGGGTGAGATAAGGAAGATGATCGAGGCGATTCAGAAGACGACTTCGGATGCAGTAAATTCAATGGCTGAGACAAGCGAGGCGATTACTACAATAACAGCGGAAATTGATAAGGTAAGCGGCATGATAGAGAGGATAGCGACTGCTGCCGAAGAACAGGCGGCATCGGTTGAGTCAATTACACAGCACATTAAAGATGTATCCACATCGAGTCATGAATTTACATCCGGAACATCTCAGGCAGCACAGGCTGCGGATGACTTAGGGAAACTTTCTACAGACCTGCAAGGGCTGGTGAATCAATTTAAGCTAAAGAGAGAGACAGTGTCATGACTCACACAAAGCCACAAAGAACACAAAGAGATTTATTGTATTTATTATTCTTTCTTTGAGGCTTTGCGTCTTTGTGTGATTATTCTTGTTATAAATGAGAAAGATTGCGATTATAAATCAAAAAGGAGGGACCGGTAAAACAACTACGGCTGCCAATCTTGGCGTAGGACTTGCCAGAAAGGGCAAGAAAGTCATATTGATTGATACCGACCCACAGGGAAGTCTCGGCGTCTGGTTCAATATACCCGAAGGAAAAACCCTTTATCATATATTGACTAACGGTTCGGGAATTGAAGGGTGTGTATATCCGATAATGAACAATCTCGATTTAATACCATCAAACAGAACACTCGTTCAGGCGGAGATATTATTAGCGGGAAGACCCCAGAGAGAATCCGTCCTGAAGGAATCACTTTCTAAAATCGCATACTATGACTATGCCATACTCGACTGTGCGCCGTCTTTAAGTCTTCTATCTTTAAATTCTTTGATTTATGCCTCTGAGGTTTTTATTCCTGTCTCAATGGAGTATCTTTCAATGGTCGGGGCAAAGGAGCTTCTTGAAAACTTAAAAATGGCAAGGGAATTGTTATCACACGATATCAAAGTAACGATGGTTATACCGACATTCTATGATAAAAGAAACAGAAAAAGCTCCGAGGTTGTTTCGAATCTCGATAAATATTTTCCCGGTCTTGTTTCAAGTCCTATAAGGGTAAGCGTAAAACTCTCTGAATCTGTCAGCTATCATCAGGATATATTCTCCTATGCCCCTCACTCCTCCGGGGCAGAAGACTATGAGAAATTAGTGGAGAGGGTAATTAAAAGTATGGCAAGCCTTTAGGCTTGCATGCAGGGCTAAAGCCCTGCCCTACGGTGTGCTGCTGCCGAAGGCAGCCTAATTTATGAGTAAAAAAAGGAAATCATCAATAGGAACGGATCCGTTTAATGAAAAGGAAGATATATTAAAGGGGTTCTTTACACCAGAGCACCAGAGCACCGGTGAAGAATCTGTAGCTCAGGGCTTTAGCCCTGATAATACCCCCTCATCTCAAAAAGAAAGTGTAAGTGAAAGTGAAAAGGATGCAGAAAAAACAATCCCCTCTCCCCTTATGGGAGAGGGGCAGGGCATGCCCCCGAAGTCTTTATCAGGGGGTGAGGGAGCATCTTCTGTATTTTCGGACCCCGAGATGCAGAGTCTTATCAAGGACTTTGCAGCCGAGGTAAAAGAAAATCTTGAGGATATAGACTCATCTCTCGTTGCACTCGAAGGCGACCCTGAAAATGAGGAGCTTTTAAATAAGGTCTTCAGGGTAATGCATACAGTAAAAGGCTCGGCAGGATTTCTTGGATTCGAGAAGATGCAGAGGCTGGCACATCGTGCCGAAGACCTGCTGAATAAGCTCAGAAATAAAGAAATGGTATTAAGTCCGGAGATAAACGATGCAATACTTACAGCAGGGGATATTTTAAAAAAATTGCTTAATGAAGTAGAAACCGGGGGAAAGGAAGTATCCGATGTTACGGCTGCAATAGAGAATCTGACTTCGATACTTGAAGGCAGAAAAGTAGAGCACCAGATCACCAGAGCACCAGACACCAGACACCAGGTAGCCGCAGGCTTTACGCCTGCGGTGTATGACGCACCCATAAAGGGTGCGGCTACCCCTGCGGCCACTGAGTCACCCGTAAAAAGTGCGGATGCCCCTGACAAAATCATTCAGGGGCAGGCCCCTACACCGCAGGTCAAAATCAGCTCAAGCACTATTAGAATTGATGTAGACAAATTAGATGCGCTGATGAACTTAGCAGGAGAGCTTGTGCTTTCCAGAAACCGCCAGGTTCTCTTGGCAAAGGATATCGCATCAAAATACTCCCAGGATGAGGCTGTTACTACCGAGCTTTCGGCATCGGTAAACCAGCTTGACCTTCTTACCGCCGATATACAACTGGCAGTAATGAAGACCCGTATGCTCCCTGTATCCACACTATTCGATAAATTTACGAGAGTGGTGAGGGATTTGAGCCGTATGCTCGGGAAAGAGGTTGACCTTGTCATATCCGGCGGTGATACGGAGATAGATAAAAATATACTTGAAGGGCTGGGGGACCCAATGGTTCATCTTGTCAGAAACTCTCTTGACCACGGCGTCGAGTCTCCGGAGGATAGAATCAAAAAGGGTAAAAACAAAAGAGGGGTTGTAAGCCTCAATGCCTATCACGAAGGCGGGTATGTCGTTATCGAAATCAAGGATGACGGCAAAGGAATTGACCCTGTTATTATTAAAAATAAGGCTGTTGAAAAGGGAATCATCAGCCGCCCTGATGCAGATTCCATGTCGGATAAGGAGGCGCTTAAGCTGATATTCGCCCCGGGGTTCAGCACTGCTGAAAAGGTCAGCAATGTATCGGGCAGAGGCGTTGGAATGGATGTTGTTAAGACAAATGTCGAAAGTCTTAAAGGAATTATAGAGGTTGATTCTTCTGTAGGCAAGGGGAGCGCCGTCCGCCTGCTAATACCGCTGACACTTGCCATATTGCAAACACTTCTCTGTAAGCTCAAAAATCAGAAGTTCGCCATACCTTTAATTTCCATAAAAGAGACATTAAAAATTCCAGATTCGGAAATTACGACAATAAGAGGGCAGGAGGTAATACGGCTCAGGGATGAGGTGCTGCCTGTATTGAGACTGGCGAATATATTTAATATTCAAAATCCCCCCACACCCCCCTTTAATAAAGGGGGAAAGGGGGGGTTAGAATTGTCCATAATAATATTACGATTGGGGACAGAAAGGATAGGGCTTGTTATTGATGAAAGGATGGGAAAGGAAGAGGTAGTTGTTAAATCATTAACCTGCCTGAAAGACATATACACCCCGCCTCATATATCCGGTGCGACAATTCTTGGAGACGGGACTGTTACATTGATACTCGATGTTGAATCCATTATAAAACTCGCAACACACTCCAGAGTAAAACAGGCAGAGGGAGAGGTAAAGGTAGAGGAAGAAGAGGGTTATAAGGCGATTATAGTTGACGACGGAATGGCAGAACAATACGCAATCCCCCTTAAGCTTATTAAAAAGGTCGAGCTGATACCTGCCGGGGAAATAGAGGTTGTCGGAAATAAAGAAGTCGTCAAATACGGCGGAGAGGCGCTTCCCATAACAAGACTTTATTACCTGACCCAATATCCGTCTGTTCCTCAATTTCAGTCTGTTTATATGCTTATTGTATCGGAAGGGGGCAGGAGAGGCGGATTGATTACGAACAGAATGCACGGGCTTAAACTGATAAAACAATCGGAAACAACGGATTCTTTTACAAATGCCGGAGTATTAAGATCGGTAATCCTCGATAACAGGGTAACCCTTATCCTGAATGATAAAATGATAATTGAAAATATTTACTCCGAAAATAAAGTAGTCATGAGTCGGGAATCAGGAGGACAGGCGTCCCGCCTGTCGTCAGAGGTATATCTAAGCAAAAAAACCATACTCCTTGTTGATGATTCCTCGACCCACCGCTCTGTGCAGGGTAAAGTCGTTCAGGAGGCAGGCTATGATGTTATTTATGCAGAAGATGGAGAGGAAGGATTAAAAAAACTTTCCGGGGTAAGCCTTGTCCTGACAGACCTCGAAATGCCTAAAATGAACGGATATGAATTTACGAAAAAGATAAAAAAGGAGAATCCAAAACTGCCTGTGGTTATGCTGACAAGCAGAGACGGTGAGGAAGACAGGTTAATGGGATTGGAGGCAGGGGTAGACGAATATCTTGCAAAGCTGAATAAGGAGAAGCTCATATATGCAATTAAACGGCTTATCGGATGAAACACTCACGAGCCTTTGGCTCACAAAGGGGGATGAAATTTGTCAGGCGAGACGGCTGACCTACTATGAGGTATGAATGGATAATAAATACCTAATCATTGGACATTCTGTAGAAGATATAAGAAACGATAACGAGCTGCTGATTATTAAGAAAATAAATGAAGCTTTCCAGAATGACCCGCAGTTATGCCGGTGCCGGCTCTGTGTAGAAGACATATATGCCCTTTCTTTAAATTATCTTCCAGCCCGATACAAACAATCCTTGACATTAGCAACTCTTCATGGAGAAAAAGGCTGGCAGATTGAAGATGCTCGGATTGAAGAGGCAGTCAGGAGTGCTATAGAGCAGGTAAAAAAAAGACCGCATCATTAATTTTTTTAAACCTTTTCACCACAAAGGCACAAAGAGCACAAAAAAGAAAAGGAGAAAGGGAGAAGGGGGAGAAATGGAGAAAGGAAAAGTTTTTAAATATATTTTTCTCCCTTTCTTCTTTTTCTCGATTTCTCCTTAATCTTTTTTCTTTTATTATCTTTGTGTCCTTTGTGTCTTTGTGGTTAATGAAATTTTTGTTCTTTAGGGAAAGGAGGTGGTATAAAATGGCAGTAATACAATGGACAGATAGTCTTGCCACAAATGTAAGTAAGTTTGATGAACAGCATAAAAGGCTTATAAAGATGATCAATGACTTGCATGAGGCAATGTCATCGGGGAAAGGCAAAGAAGCTGCAGGCAAGGTTCTTGTTGATCTGGTAAATTATTGCGGTACTCATTTTTCGGCAGAAGAAAAACTCATGATAACCCATAATTATCCTGAATATGCAGCACACAAAAAGCTGCATGACGACCTTACCAAGCAGGCGCTTGAGCTTAAAAAAGGATATGAGGAGGGTAAGCCTGTAATTACAATAGAGCTTTTAACATTCTTGAGAAATTGGCTTACTAATCATATTAACGGAACAGATAAGAAATACGGACCATTTTTAAAGAGCAAGGGCGTTGCGTAAAATTTTGGAACACGAATTTCACGAATATGCGAATGGCACGAATAATAAGAAATTGTCTCATTGTTTCATTGCTCCATTGTTAAATCCAGCAATGAAGCAATAGAACAATGGAGCAATAAAGTATTTGTGTAATTAGTGCTATTCGTGCTATTCGTGTTATTCGTGTTCAAGTTTTTTTTCCAATATTTTCGAGTATTGGCTTTCTATCTCCCTTGCATGTCTTTCAATCGTAAACATCTCCTCTACCCTTTTTCTTCCCGCAAGCCCCATCCTCTCCCTTAAATCCCTTTCCTTTATAAGCCTGATAACAGCAGAGGCGATTTCTAAAGAATCTCTTTCAGGAACTAATATGCCTGTTTCGCCGTCTGAAACAATCTCCGGAATACCTCCGCTCTTTGCTGCAACAACAGGTTTTTTCAGAGCCATTGCCTCTATTAAAACCCTTCCAAATCCCTCTCCCATAGATGCCAGAACAAATATATCCATAGAGGCTATTACATTCTTTATATCATTCCTATACCCTGTAAATATAACCTTATTCTCGATGCCTAAATCCTTAACCAAACCTTTTAACTTCCTTTCATAAGCATCATCCCCTACCCTCTTTCCAACTATCAAAAATCTTATATTACCCCACCCTAACCCTCCCCTTTGAAAGGGGAGGGATTTAATATATTCCAGAACAAATTTAGCCGCCTCTATAAAAAACTCAAGCCCTTTCATCTGAATAAATTGACTTATCGTTCCAATAATAATCTCATCCGCAGTTATGGAAAATTCACTCCGTACACTCTCCCCGCTTATTTTATCCGGGTCAAAATCGTCAACATCTACTCCATTATATACTATATTGATTTTATCTTTATTTTTCAGATAATTGAACCTATTTTTTACAGAATTAGATATAACTATTATCCTGTCGGATAGTATGGAAAGAAATCTATCCAATACACTATCTTTTTCAACTATCCTGACATGCCATATTACAGGTATCCCTTTAAGCCTTCCGGCAATACCACCGTATATCATACATCTTGAGCCATTGGCATGGATGAGGTCAATCTTATAATTATTTATAACCCCTATGATACTCCAGACACCTCTTATAAATGAGCCTATATTCAAATACCGCAATTGCCTCATTGGGATAATTTCCGCATTTATTCCTATCTTTTTTATTTCCGAGCTCATTAGCCCTTCCCCCGGACACACTGCAACAGGATTATAAAGGTTTTTATCTAATTTATTTAAAAGGTTAAGGAGGCTTATCTCGCCGCCTCCTTTAATATCGGGGGTGTTAATTAAATAGAGGATATTTTTTTTCAATTTAGGGGAAATTATGACTCACCACAAAGGCACAAAGGTCACAAAGTTTAAAAATATTTTTCCCTTTGTGTTCTTCGTGTCTTTGTGGTGAAAAAATTCTCGTTTTGTTTTATGGAGTTTCCAGCTTTTTCTTTGCCTTTTCCAGAAGTTCTTTAGCCAACTTATGCTCTGGTTTTATCTTTAATGTCTCTTCCATCTCTTTTATCACCAAATCCCACTTTTTTTGCATCCAGTATATACCGCCAAGATTATAATGGGCATTGATAAAATCAGGCTTATGTTTTATGGCTTCCTGATATTCTACTGCTGCATCTTCAAATTTGTTCGATTCATCATAAATGAGGGCGAGACTGAAATGTGCCTCCGCAAAATCCTGCTTTATCCTGAGTGCATCCTTAAACTCCTTAACAGCATCTTCAAATTTGCCGCCTTTTTTGTATATTAATCCCAGATTGTAATGCGCCTTATAAAAATCAGGACAGAGGGATATTGCCTTTTTATAATAAGTGCTTTCTGTTTCTGAAAAATCACTCAAATTTACCCCTTTATTATATAATTCCTTTGCCTGCTCGCAGTCCACAACAGGAATAATAGGTTTTTCTGGCTCAGTTTTCACCGGCTGAGGCTCTTTAGCAATCTAAACCACTTTTGGAGGCTCTACAAATGGAAACGCTCCTATATCGCCCCCGTCCTCCCCTGCCTTGATACAGGCTGAATTTGGCTTTAAGTGGTAATCTCCACCGGCATGGTCTACAAACATGGGGTTTATTGATATGTCAAACTGAGGCTTGGATATCCCATTATAATCACTTTT
>JACQEW010000037.1 GCA_016200365.1 Nitrospinota bacterium | reverse complement strand
TTCGATTATAAGCCTTCTGACTGTCTCGCTTTCCAGATTT
Organism: Nitrospinota bacterium; assembly: GCA_016200365.1. Classification (GTDB taxonomy): domain Bacteria; phylum Nitrospinota; class Nitrospinia; order UBA9942; family UBA9942; genus JACQEW01. The sequence continues at coordinate 5,122 of JACQEW010000037.1, read as the reverse complement.
TCAAAGGACTTTTTTATATCCCCTTCTGAAAACCCTGCCTCGCCTGCCTTTTCTAAAGGCGGGACAGCGGGGATTAACTGCTCGATGGTCTCTTTCAATACTTCATCTACCTTTGCCTCTCTCTTCAATTTATCCTTTATGATTACCGCCTCTTCAAGTTTTTTACCTGCAAATTCCCTGACCCTCATTTGAATAACGGATTTCTCATGAGCCGCCTCCGGCGGTTTCATCTTCTCCTTGCCTATTCTTTTAGACAGCTCTAACTGGAGGTCAACGATCTTTTTAATCTCTTCATGACCATAGCTAAGCGCATCAACGATTATGTTCTCGGGAATCTCCTTTGCGCCGCCCTCTACCATTACTATCGAATCTTTTGTCCCTGCAATAACTATATTAAGGTCGCTCTTTCCTATCTCCTCATAAGAAGGATTTGTTATAAATTTACCGTCAACCCTTCCCACCCTTACCGCCCCAACCGGGCTGAGTAACGGTATATCCGAGACAGAGAGGGATACGGATGCACCTATTATCGCCAGAATATCCGGATCATATTTCTGGTCGGCGGAGAGGACGAAACATACTACCTGCACCTCATTGGTAAAACCTTCTGGGAAGAGCGGGCGAAGCGGTCTATCTATCAGCCTTGAAACAAGGACCTCCCTTTCGGAAGGCTTCCCCTCTCTTTTAAAAAAACCTCCCGGTATCTTCCCTGCAGCATAAAATTTCTCCCTGTAATCTACTGTCAGGGGCAGAAAATCAATGCCCTCCCTTGCCGTCTTAGATACTACGGCAGTAGCAATCACTACCGTATCGCCGTATCTAATCAATGCAGAGCCGTTTGCCTGTCTTGCAACCTCCCCTGTTTCAATGGAGAGTTTACCCCCGTTTATCTCGATTTCTACTCTCTGAAGACTCAATATAACCTCCCTATTTAGTTAAGAGTTAAGAGTGAAAAGTTAAGAGTTATAAAATTAAGGAATTCCTTTAATTCTTAATTCTTCACTCTTAATTCTTCATTCTATTTTCTGATTCCCAGTGTCTCTATAATCTTTTTATACTTTTCTACATTCTTCGACTTCATATAATCGAGGAGTCTTCTCCTCTGGCTTACCAATTTCAACAGCCCCCTTCTTGAATGATGATCCTTCTTATGAACCTTAAAATGCTCGGTCAGATAGCTAATCCTCCCGCTCAAGAGGGCAATCTGAACCTCCGACGACCCCGTATCCTTTTCGTGCAATCTGAATTTACCTATTATTTCATTTTTCTTTTCTTTTTCTAATGACATTTATTCCTCCCCTAAAAAAAACAAAAAATGTTGAGTGGTTGAGTAGTTGAGTGGTTGAGTAGTTTTAAACCACTAAACCACTAAACTACTTAACTACTTAACTATTCACTTTCTAAAAATTTATAACACAATGTATTTACCTTGTAAAGTATTTTAATTTATGCTGCACAATACTTCCTTAAGCCTTCCGCTTTTGTGCAGCGCCTCAACATCTTCAATAGAAACTGCATCATTTATTTTAAAATCGCCTATCACTGTTCTCTGCAATTCATAGAGATGCCCGCAGCAGCCCAGCTCATCGCCTATCTGCTCGCAGAGGGTTCTTATATATGTCCCTGGCGATACCTCGGCTTCAAACCTGATAAATTCATGACTTGCACCAAGCATCTCTATTTTATATATATGCACATCCTTTGCCTTCCGCTCTACGGTTATTCCCTTCCTTGCCAATTTATAAAGCCTCACCCCTTTCTGTTTCACGGCTGAATACATAGGAGGTATTTGCTGAATACCGCCTGTAAATTTTAGAAATACCCCCTTGAGCCTTTCCTCATCGATTGAATAATTGCTGCACGATGCGGTGACCGCCCCTGTTGCATCCTGTGTATCCGTCTTTATTCCCAGCCTCATATCTGCAACATAAGTCTTCTTACAATTGGTAAAAAATCTTGAAAGTTTTGTAGCCCTGCCGACGCAGAGGAGAAGAACTCCCGTAGCTATAGGGTCCAATGTTCCTGTATGCCCTACCCTTCTTTCTCCGATAATTTCCCTTACAGCAGAAACCACATCATGCGATGTCATGCCTTTGGGCTTATTGATATTCAGAATACCATCCATTTTAAATTTACAATTTACAATTTACGATTTATAATTTGCGACTTACGATTTGGGATTTTAAATTCCAAATTGTAAATTGTAAATCGTAAATCGTAAATCTAAAATCCTTAATCCTGTTTTTTTAGTTCGTTAAGCAGCCTCGATATCTTCTCGCTGTGCTCCATCGAGGTATCGAGCTTGAAGATAATATCAGGGATATTTTTTAATCTTAAGTTTTTCCACAGCTCCCGTTTTATAAAACCGGATGCGCTTTCCAGCGCCTTCATGGTATTCTTCTTTTCCGTTTCTCCTCCCATAACGCTGACAAATACCTTGGCGTTTCTGATGTCATCGGAAAGCTCGATGCGGGTCAATGTGGTAAAGCCTATTCTCGGATCCTTTAGCTCACGCATAATCATCCGCGAAATCTCCTCCAATATTACCCCCCCTACCCTGTCCGACCTTTTGAATCTCATAAATAAATTCAATTAAGAATGAAGAATTAAAGGAATTACTTATTTTATAACTCTTAACTCTTAACTCTTAATTCTTAACTCTTTTACAGTTTCCTTGCAATCTTCTCTATAATGAAAGGCTCGATAATATCTCCAACCTTTATATCCTGAAACTTTTCTATTCCGATTCCGCACTCATATCCAGCCTGCACCTCTTTAGCGTCTTCCTTGAACCTTCTCAGAGAGTTTATCTTTCCCTGATATACAATTACACTATCCCTTATAAGTTTTGCATCCGTATTCCTATGTATCACGCCGTCCAGGACGAAGCAGCCTGCAATAACGCCAATCTTCGGTATGCTGAACAACTGTCTTACCTCAGCCTTCCCGGTTACCTTCTCTACGATTGTCGGCTCCAGCAAGCCCTCGAGCGCCGCCTTAACATCTGCTATTGCATTATATATTACCGTATACAGCTTCAGTTCAACCTGCTCCTTTTCGGCAAGCCCGGCTGCCTTATCGGTCGGTCGGACATTAAATCCGATTATTACTGCATTGGAGGCAGCGGCAAGCATTATATCGGTCTCAGTAATTCCGCCGACAGCCCCGTGAATCACCCTTATCTTTACATCCTTTGTTCCAAGCTTTTCAAAGGAATCGGTAACCGCCTGAATAGAGCCGTGGACATCCGCCTTTATTACAAGATTTAGCTCTTTTACTACTCCTTCATGTATCTGTTTATAAAGGTCTTCCAGGGTCACCCTCGCCCTTATTCCAAGCCCCTCTTCCCTCTGCTTTTGCATCCTCAGTAATGCAATCTGTCTCGCCTTTTTCTCATCGGACACAACCATGAAAGAATCTCCGGATTGAGGGACGCCGGAAAGCCCCAAAACCTCCACAGGGATTGATGGTCCCGCTTCTTTAACCTTCATTCCCCTGTCATTTATCATTGCCCTTACCCTGCCAAAATGGAGACCTGCTATAAACGGGTCGCCTGCCCTTAAAGTCCCCTTCTGTATAAGAACCGTTGCCACAGGACCGCGTCCCTTGTCCAATTTAGACTCGATAACAGCCCCTTTTGCAGGCTTTTGAGGATTCGCCTTAAGCTCCATTATCTCCGACTGCAGGAGTATCATCTCTAAAAGGTCTTCAATCCCTGTCCTCTTTTTAGCGGAGACATTGACATATATGGTTTTGCCGCCCCAATCCTCAGGAAGAAGATGGGAATTCAGTTTCGACAAATCCTGTTTAATCTTATCGGGGTTTGCACCAGGTTTATCAATTTTATTAACCGCTACTATTATAGGGACGCCGGCAGCCTCTGCATGATTAACCGCCTCTATGGTCTGCGGCATTACCCCGTCATCTGCTGCAACAACTAGAACGACTATATCGGTAACCCTTGCACCTCTCGCTCTCATAGCGGTAAACGCCTCATGACCCGGCGTATCGAGAAAGACTATTTTTCCTTTTTTCACCTCTACCTCATAGGCGCCTATATGCTGGGTTATACCTCCTGCCTCCTTTGCAGCCACATTGGTCTGCCGTATGGCATCCAGGAGGGATGTCTTGCCGTGGTCAACATGACCCATTATTGTAACAACAGGCGGGCGGTGAGACAGCCCCTCTTTATCTTTATCCTCATCTTCGGCAAATCCTTCCCCTGATTCTACTCCAATCAACTCAGCCTCCAAGCCGAGTTTTTGTACTACAGACAGAGCCGCCTCAGGATCTATAACCTGATTTACGGTTGACATAATACCCATACCTATTAATTTTTTTATCACCTCGGTTGGCGGCACAGATAATTTTTCCGAAAGCTCCTTGACGGTTATTGCCTCGCCAATCCTTATCTTCTTCTTCGGCTGGCTCAGGATGCTATCCTTTTCCGCAGGACTGACAGGTAAAGGTGGAGGTAGAGGTAAAGACTCTTTCTCTACCTCTACCTTTATCTCTACCTGTTTTTTTTCAGGAAGCGGTATTTTTTCTTCAACAGCTTCAACAGGTTTAACAGGAGGAGACGGTTCTTTCTCTGTTTTCACAGAGACAGGTTTCTTTGCGGAGGCAAGGATGTCCTTTACCAGAAGGGCAATCTCCTCGTCAATGGAACTGGAATGACTCTTTACCGAGACACCCTGTTTTTTAAGCTCCTCGATTAAGTCCTTGCTCTTTATACCAAGTTGATTTGCTAATTCATAAACTCTTATATTTGACATAATAACAAATTGCTCCATTGCTCCATTGCTTCATTGTTAAAAACAATGGAACAATGAAACAATATAATCATCCGTGTTCCTTCGTGACCAATTTTTATAAATTTTCTTCCTTACCTTCAATACCCTCTTCTTGACCTTCAATCTTTGACTCCGCCTCTTTCTTATATTCACTCTCGCTTTTTATATCTATTTTACAATGCAAAAGTTTTACTGCCAGCTTTACATTCTGTCCCTTTTTCCCTATAGCCAATGATAACTGGTCATCGGGAACAATAACCGTTATTGATTTATCATTCGCATTTACAATAATATTCGATGTCTTGGCAGGAGCAAGGGCATTTTTAACA
>JACQEW010000262.1 GCA_016200365.1 Nitrospinota bacterium | reverse complement strand
CTTGCCGTGGCTTATAAGAGGAAGAACATGACAGATGAGGCGTTTAAGGTCTGCCAGAGGATTTACTCCCTTAACCCCGATCCCGATATTATGAAGCAGAGCGTAAATCTCGGTGTCCGCTATATGCGTCATCATCCGATATTTGGAGAAATCCTGTATAAAAAGGGCGAATACGAGAAATCCTTAAAGGTCTTTGATGCCCTTAAGCCTATCGGAAGCCATTTCTCCGATATATTTTATATACCGGCAAAAATTTACACAAAGCAGAAAAAATATGACCTTGCCCTGAACGAATATCAAAATCTGGCAGAGAAATGCACCCGCCGTCTTGAGGACGCTATCAAAGGACTCCTCGAATTCATAAAGGAGGATGCCTCTCACGAAAGGGCATACAATCTCCTCTTCGATGCATACACCAAAAAAGGGAAACTCCATGATGAAATATCCTCTTACGAGCGCACAGTGAAGACCAATAAAGATATGACCGCCGTCTATATTCTGGGAAACTACTATCGCTATTCGGGGAAACTCGATAAGGCGGCGGAGATATTCTCGGGATATGGAAAAGATGACCCTGCCGTTACTTTATTTCTGGGAGATATATTTCTGGCGAAAAGGGAGATTCAGAAGGCGGTTTCAGAATACAGGCTTTTTTACCAGAAAAATAGGGATAAGTCGGCTGCCGTCATCGGACGATTTGAAAAGGCATTAAGCCTCGCAAAGAACGATGAAGGTCTCCTTAATTACCTTGTGAGCCTGTATATGGAATCGGGAGACATCAGGGGAGCGGAGGAAAAGATTAAAGTCCTCCTGCAATTAAAACCTTCTCTTCCTGAATATAAAGCGAAATTTGAGGATATACTCCTGAAATCCGCCGAGCGATCATACAAGGAAGGGAAAATTGACACCGTTATAGAAAAACTTAAAAGCCTTGTAGGGTTGAGGCCCGATAAACCTGAATATGCAAAGAAGCTTAAAGACATCGAGGACGTTGTCGTCCAGAAAAAGATAAAGGAATATGAAGATAAGTTAAAGAAGCCGGGTCTTTCCGAAGAAGAGGCGAACAGGATAAATTTTGAGCTTGGAGAGCTGTATCTAAAAAAAGACGAAAAGAGCGCCGTCTCCTTTTTCCAGAGGGCGGCTAAATCGGATTCACAGTATCAACCGGAGGCCCTTTTCAGGGTGGGCATATCTTTCCTCTCCAAAGGGCTTATTGACCTTGCCGATGAGAATTTTAAAAAACTGAGAGAGGCGAAGATACCCGAAGATAAAAAGAAAGACTGGCTCTATCAGGTCGGCAGCGCTTATGAGGAGAAGGGCGTCTTCGATAAAGCGAGGGAGGTATACGGTCAGATACTGTCGTATGACATCGAGTATAAAGATGTGACTCAAAGAATAGAAAAGCTCCCCTCTGCCCAAACCGGTGCGAAAAAGGATAAAGAGAAATCGAGTTTAGAGGACAGGTATGAAGATATTAAGAAGATCGGCGCAGGAGGAATGGGCGCTATATACAGGGCAAAGGATAAGATTCTTGGCAGGATGGTCGCTCTAAAAGTAATCAAGGATGATTTCAGGAGCGATACGGAGGCTGTCCAGAGGTTCATCCGTGAGGCGCAGTCTGCAAGCGCCCTTCATCATCCGGGCATTATTACAATCTTCGACATCAGTGTCGGAGAGCCGATGTTTATTGCTATGGAATTTGTAGATGGAGGGAACTTACGGGAGAAGCTGGACAAGAAGCCGATGACGGTGGCGGAGTTTGTAAAGGTGGCAATAGAAATCTGCGATGCACTCGATGCCGCACATTCAAAGGGTATAGTGCATCGGGACATTAAGCTTGAAAACATCATGCTTACCAAAGAGGGAAATATCAAAGTCGCAGACTTCGGTCTTGCGAGCATAACTACAGGCACGAGGATGACACAGGCAGGACAGGTAATGGGCACCCCACTTTACATGCCTCCAGAGCAGATCAGGGGAAAGCCAACCGACAGTCGGAGCGACATATACGCACTCGGCATAACCTTCTATGAAATGCTGACAGGCAGGGTGCCATTCCCTGATGGCGATGTAGGATACCGTCATATCCACGAAGCTCCAGAATCTCCCTGTTTCGTCAACCCGTCAATCCCCGAATCCCTCGAAAAAATCATACTGAAGTGTATCGAGAAGATGCCGGAGAACCGCTACCAGAATATGGGGGAGATAAAAGAAGACCTGAAAAGGATTTTAGATTTATGATTTACGAATTACGATTTAAAAATCTAAAAATTCGTGTTCAGGTTTTTCTTTAAATTGTAAACCTAAAATCGTAAATTGTAAATTCCTCTATGGATATAAGCTGCAAGAAATGCAGTGCCAAATACAGGATTGACGACTCCAAAATCCCGGCTCAGGGCGCAAAGGTTAAATGTCCTAAGTGCGGAGAGATAGCTGTTATAAAAAAGGAGGCGGAAAAGCCTGTCCCCGAAAGCCTGCCCCAGAATGCCCCCGACAAAAACATCCGAGGGCAGGCTTCTGTCGGGGGTATTAATCGGGGAGCGGATGCTCCTCCCAAAAACCCACTCGTCTTATTTGAATCCCAGATAAAAAATATTCAGAGATTGATATTTTTCCCCTCACCTCAATCCTCTCCCCTTCGGGGAGAGGGCAAGGGTGAGGGTGATGCTCTTTCTACCCTAAAAGACACCTTCGGAGAGATGCTTAAATCGTATCAGTCGCTAAAAAAAGATTTCTCAAAAGTAGAGAAATCTAAAAAGGAAATGGAGACCCTCGTTGAAGTGGGAAAGGCTGTCAACTCCGTCCTCGACATGGACCAGCTCCTCAATCTTATCATGGACATGGTCATTAAGGTTGTCGGTGCAGAGCGCGGGTTTCTCATGCTCAAGGACAAGGAAACAGGCGAGTTGATATTTAAGGTGGCGAGAAATATGGAGGAAGAGCTCAAGGACAAAGCAGCTTTTACAATCAGCAGCGGTATTACGAGCCGTGTTGCAAAAGACGGGAAGGCGATACTCTCCAGCGATGCCAAGAGCGATGAGAGATTCTCCGCACAGGCAAGTGTAATGGGCTATAATCTGCGGTCATTGATGTGCGTCCCGCTGAAGATAAAAGAGGATGTAATCGGAACGATTTATGTTGATAACAGGGCAGTTGCAGGGGCATTCACAGATGAGACACTCGATCTCCTCTCCTCTTTTGCCAACCAGTCTGCAATTGCAATAGAAAACGCCCGCCTCTATGAAAATGTTGCGAAAGAGACGAAGATACGGTCAAATCTCCAGCGATACCTTTCTCCAAATATAGTCAATGACATAATGACCAAAAAAGAGAATCTCGTTCTTGGCGGAGAGCGGGTGGAATGCAGCATCCTGTTTACCGACATCTGCGGATTTACCTCGATGTCCGAGAAACTCTCTCCCGAAACAGTAGTCCAGACACTGAACGAATATTTTTCCGAGATGACAAAGATAATCTTTGAAAATGAGGGAACGCTCGATAAATTCATAGGAGATGCCATTATGGCGAGTTTTGGAACTCCGATATTCAATCCCCACTCTGCCCAAAATGCCGTTAAAGCCGGGATTTGCATGCTGAAGAAGCTTGAGGAGCTCCAGAAAAAGTGGGAGTCCGAAGGGAGACCTTCATTCAAAATTAGAATAGGCATCAACACAGGGGATGTGGTTGCGGGAAATATCGGCTCTCCCGACAGGATGGATTATACGGTCATTGGAGATAATGTCAACCTGGCATCGAGACTCGAGTCAAATGCCAAACCCATGACCGTCCTGATAAGCGATTCCACATACATAAAGATTAAAGATATGGCTACAGTCAACCCGCGTGAGCCGATTATGGTCAAAGGCAAGTCCAAGCCTGTCCAGACTTATGAGGTTACGGATATAAGGATACCTGTAGAGGAGAAGGCTAAGGTTCAAAGAAAGTTCGTCAGGAGAGATGTCTCTTTATTTGCAACCTTCAAAATCCCTCCGGCTACAAAAACAAATCAATGTATCATTCAGAACATAAGCGGCGGCGGGCTGCTTATGAGCACAAGGGGCAGCGCATCTGTCGGAGAAAAAATTTTGCTCGATTTTACCCTTCCGGATCAAAGCAAGTTTGATAATATTGAGGGGAAAATCGCTATGGCGCGTCCCTTTAAAGACGAGCATTCAAACGCCTTTTTGAAAATGGGAATCGAATTTACCCCCCTCAGCGATACCGATTTCGAAAGGCTCTCCGCTTTCTGCAATGCCCTTTAATCTAATCTTTTCTTAACCTGAAAAATATATCCACCGCTATATATAGCTAAAACTTATTCTGAATTTATTGCTTCCACTTAACGCTATCTTAGAGTATTATTGAATATATAGGGTGAAAGAGGAATTTAGAGGGAGGCTTAAATGCCATATAAGGGAGTTATAAAAGAGAATATTGTAATTTTAGAAGAGAATGCAAAGCTCTATGACGGAATGCGTGTAATAATAACTCCGACAGAAGAATCGGAAATAGAGCCTGATTTTAATGCTGACCCTTTTTTAAGGGTTGATGAGTGGGCGCCTTTACCTCCTAAAGATGCTCCTGTGGATTTGGCGCATAAACATGATTTTTATCTCTACGGGAAAGAAAAACAGTGATAGAGGAAAAAGCTGTTTTTATAGATACTGTGGGATGGATAGCCCTTATTCATAGAGGCAATAGCCTTCATCAAAAGGCAATACAATCATATCGAAATATAAAGGGTCTCCGCCGTATTACGACAGATGCAGTTCTGATAGAAAGTTGTAATGCCTTTAGCAAATTATCAATGCGGCCTTTAGCGTTAGCATTGATAAATAAAGTTGACGAATCTAAAACCCTCGGCATTTTGGAAGTAATTCATGTTGGAGAGGAATTTATGCGGCAAGGTCTTGATTTTTTTTAAAAACCGAATGGATAAAGAATGGAGCCTGACAGATTGCATCAGTTTTATAATAATGCAAAAACGAGGTATTAATAAGGCATTAACTTCAGACAAACATTTTGAACAGGCAGGGTTCGAAAACTTGCTAAAAATATAGATATTGAAAAGTCTATATCACTATTTATGTTTTAAGGCTAAACCAAAATTTCTTACCATATCGCTTCTCATTTTTAGCAATTACATAATTCTCATATTTTTATCCTTTATTAATTGAAAGCTGTAACAGTAATATGTCGTCTTTAAGTTTGTTATAGTTCATTTCGATTTCAACAATTCTTTCTTGGCTCAAGTGTATTATTCCGTTTTTTACTTCAGCGGGTAAATTGGTGCTTTGAATCTCTTGGTTACTTATGACAGGTGTATTTGTTAATAAATCTTTTAACTTATGCGTGTTATCAAGTATTTTATCCTTTAAGCTGGTATCAGCTTTTATTTGTGTTTTTCCGAGTATTTTAAATATGCACATAATCGAAGTGTTGATTCGTTTAATATGAAATGCTGCTTGTTGATATGGTATTTGTCCAGAAACAACGTTTTGACTGCTATCTTAATTAAATTATACCTAAATTGAGCGATTTATAAGTTTTGCAAAAAGTAAAACCTCCCTTAAAAGGCGATAAATATTTGTTATAATAGGATTATCGGAGTAACAAAACCCATCACCTATTAAGTGGAGGTAAAGATATTATGAAACAGGAAGG
>JACQEW010000272.1 GCA_016200365.1 Nitrospinota bacterium | reverse complement strand
TATATGCTTCCGACCTGTCGAGTATCAGAGGCTCCTTGCCATGAATTGATAAGCCTGCATTTATGCCTGCTATTAAACCCTGTGCTGCTGCCTCCTCATAACCCGATGTCCCGTTTATCTGTCCTGCATGAAAGAGGTTTTTTACAAGCTTTGTCTCCAATGTCGGCATGAGCTGGGTAGGGGGGATAAAATCATACTCAATTGCATACCCCGGTCTCATAATCTCAACATTCTCAAGACCTTTGATTGTCCTTAAAAATTTTATCTGGACATCAACCGGAAGACTTGTCGAAACTCCGTTTGCATAATATTCCTTTGTCTCGTATCCTTCAGGCTCAAGAAATACCTGATGCCTGTCCCTCTCAGAAAATCTCTTTACCTTATCCTCGATAGAAGGACAATATCTCGGACCAATCCCCTTTATTACTCCGCAATACAATGGAGACCTGTCCAGATTTTCTCTAATTATTTTATGGGTCTCTTCATTTGTATAAGTAAGATAACAGGGAATCTGCTTCTGTGTAATTTTTTCTGTTGAATATGAGAAGGGTTTTGGATTTTCATCCCCCTTCTGCTCTGAAAGTCCTGAAAAATCTATCGTCTTTGCATCGAGACGAGGCGGAGTCCCTGTTTTCAGTCTGCCAATCTCGAATCCTAAATCCCTTAAATTATCGGACAGCTTTTCTGAAGAAAACTCACCTGCCCTCCCTGCATGGAAATTTATCAAGCCGATATGGATAAGCCCCTTTAAAAATGTCCCTGTAGTTAATATCACCGCCTTTGACTTATAGGAAATACCGGTATTCATATCAACACCTATCGCTTTTCCGTTTTCAACCAATACCCTATCCACAATCCCCTGTTTTATATCGAGTCTTTTTTCCTTTTCCAATATCGTCTTCATCTCCAGCCTGTATAACTGCTTATCAGCCTGCGCCCTGTATGCCTGAACTGCCGGACCTTTGCTTGTATTGAGAACCCTGAACTGGATACCTGTTCTGTCAATACATTTCGCCATTTCCCCGCCGAGTGCATCAATCTCCCTCACAAGATGCCCCTTTGCAATCCCGCCTATAGCAGGATTGCACGACATCAAAGCGATACTGTCGAGATTCATTGTAATAATAAGTGTCTCGCATCCCATGCGGCTCGACGCCAGTGCAGCCTCACACCCTGCATGCCCCGCACCAACCACGATTACATCGTATTCCTTCGGATATGTATACATAATAAACACAGCAAAAACCTTTTTTTTGAACGACTTTTTATTTTTTCTTTTGCTGGTTCAGGCTTGTAGCCTGAACCATAAATTTAAAGGTTCAATCTTCAAGATTGAACCAGCAAGAAAAAATAACGGAAGTGAGAAAAAAGGGTTTTTGCAGGACACTCATTATATCTTTTTCCACCCCACAATAGCAGTTATCGTCTTTTCAGGTATCATCAGACATTTTTCATTAAGTTCAACACCAATAGCAGAAGGCTTTAACACATCAAAGACAGCCTTCTGGTCTGATAAATCCCAATCACCGTATCCGGGGCTGAACCTTTTCGCAGTCTCAAACCCCTCTTTTTCAGCTTCCTTTATTATTACTTGATTAACATAATTTGCCGCATCTTCCACTGCAGCAGAGCCTATCCCATTCATTAGGTATGCCCTTGTCTGCTCCCCTTCAGCAAAATAGTTTTTTACCTTCTCCTCTAATTTTGGACCTATAGTGCATACAAAGAGCGAAGCCCTTGAGCAGCCTTTCAGATGCTTTGAGAGATATTTTGTTTTAAAAACGATGGAATTGCAATCGGTTCCCTGATTAAAACCCCCGATAGAACCATTCGAGGGCAGGCATTCAGGGACAAGCCCCTGATTGAATCTGTCAGGGGCAAGTTTAACCTCATCATCCGTTACAGAGGGCAGGTTAAAATTAATACTAATCGCCTGGGAATGTATAAGCCCTTCAGCCTTTTCAATCTCCTCCTTAATCATTTTTTCTATAGCAGGAGTGAGAACGGATGACATGGCTTTAAACCCCAGCTCCTTCAAGACCTCATTAAAATCAATGGTAATTTTTATATTTTTGATAAGCATTCTTCTTGGGAACATAGAGTGTAAGTAAAGGGGATAAGGAGATAGTGGAAATAGGGAGATAGTTTTCCGATAAAAGATTAAAAGATTTAATCTTCTAAATCTGTAATTCTTTTCTATCTCTATCTCCATATCTCCGACATCCCCCTATCCCCTTTTTTCTTTTTCTTTTCCGATTTATTCGGGTTACGATTTATTCGGGTTAGAAGGCTCTTGCGGCTTAATCATAAAGGTCTTTCTTACAGATTCGGGAATCAGGTCATTAAAGATTTCCTTTAAAAACTCTTCTGTTATCATTCTATAGCCCCTCTTTTTTGCCTCCTCTGCTATTGTCTTCATCGCCATTTCTCTCACAAATGGAGGAACCCTCTCCATTCTCTCTCTCGCCTCTTTTGTCCAGCCGAGGTCTGAAGAGTCATCCTCCAGATATTGCTTAAACTTCTCTATAATAGCCTCATTTTTGGATGTCCTTTTGGCTAAAAAATCCTTTATATCATCTATTACCTCTTTTTTCCTTGCACTTTTCAGCTTCTCTTTTGCCCTATCGAAGGCATCAATTTTCAATTCTTCAAAACCTATTTTTTTAATCCTCTTTGAGGCAAGCATCATTGATTCGTTCCTTATCTCTGTAAGGAATTCCGAATCTATAACCTTTTTGCCCCGCTCTTTCGCCCTTTTTACCATAAGTTTTTTAATGCCGGGTCTGACAAAGTCCGGGGCGTTCTCAACGCGGCGCAGCGCCTCCTCTGTCCAGACAATCTCATCTTTCTTTTCTATATCTTCCATTTTTTGCTCCAAAAAGCAAGAAGCAAGAAGTCAGAAGCAAGAAAAAATCTTACCTCTTGCCTCTTGCCTCTTACTCCACGCAGCCCTTGCAAGCATAAAGCATGTAAAGGCATGCAGCAGAAATATGAGAATCATAACAACTGAATAGTATGGAATTACAATTAACGAAACCACAGTCCTGATAAGATATATAACAGCCAATATTGCCGTAAATATCCTGTATTCTCTGTAAATTAAATAAGGGAATAGAACGGCAAAAACAGCGCCCAGGGTATAAAAGAGATAGTTCCATATACCGAAGTCATGGGGAGGCATCCTGAATGCTGCTACAAAAAAATAGACTATGGCATTGACGGCATAAACAAGGGCAGCCTGATGATATTTTTTAGAGTTGTTCATGTTGAATATCTAATTAGTTTCTGGTGAAAAATGACATTTTTCGCCGCATACTAATTATATGCCATGCCCAAAATATTTTCAAATTTTAAATGTAAATTTATTTATTACCGTTACTATAACATCTGGTATAGAAGGGAGATATGGCAAGGCAACTAAGAATAGAATTTGAAGGGGCATTTTATCATATAACCTCAAGGGGAAACCTGAGGGATAGGGTAATCTTTGAAGATAAAGACAGAGATAAGTTCTATTGCTGGTTCAAGCTGCAAGGAAAAAAACAGGCAAGGAGAATTAAGTATGGATGT
>JACQEW010000036.1 GCA_016200365.1 Nitrospinota bacterium | reverse complement strand
TACTTTCTGTCCCCTACAACCCGACCTTAAGCAGCATGATTCGTCAGGCTATCCAGTCGGAAGATAGTGGGAGTTTGAATGCAGCAGTGGTTCAGTTAAGTATAAAATTTTAGTTCAATGTAAAGAAAATTCAAACCGAGATTCTTCGGGCTTCGCTCGCAATGACACGGATAGCAAGGGTGTCATTGCGAGGGGCTAGCCCCGAAGCAAATCTAATTTTAAAAGTGGATAACTTTATCCGCCTTTTTTTATTATAATCTCATAATCTGTTTGATTTAGCTGATTCATCTTTAAAATAGCATGCCCTTCATATTCCATACCCCGTGATACATCATCGGGCGCTGTGGGGAAGTCAACTATAATCCTGATTATCTGTCCTGCTTCCATCTCTTCAATGGCAAGCTTTGTCTTGATAAAGTTATAGGGGCAGATAGTTCCTTTCAGATTTAATTCCCTGTCTATTTTAAATTCATCCATAGCGTAATCAATCCATAACTTAATCCTATTGCAAAAAATGGCGCTGCAAGCCAGAAAAAGAATATTCTTATGACATGCTCATTTTTTGCGGTCTTTCTAAAACCCACCCTGGCGCAGGATGTGGCAATTATTCCGGATGTGATCGTCTCGTTCAGAGATACGGGAATACCCATGAGCGATGCAATATAGATTATAGTTGCACCGGTTGTCTCTATGGATATTGCCCTGACGATGCCGATTTCCGTTATCCCCTTACCGACGGAATCCAATATCCTGCCGCCGAATAGTATAGCCCCAATCCCCATTCCAAGTCCAGCCATAACAGCGCCTTGATTGGATGAAATGACACCGGCGCCGACAATAGCGCCTACTGCATTTGCCGCATTATTTGAGCCTGCGGAGAATGCAACATAACATCCGGAGATTGTTATTAAAACAGAAAGCAGTTTATTTATCCTTTCTTCCGAGCCAATGGTTGTAAGCCGGTGGAGTATTCTGAAATATAGATACTTGCCGACGAGATAATTCAATATAAAAGAAACCGAAGGGGTAAGAACCCACCATGCTGCAATATAGAGAAACTTTTTTGTATTTAACCCGCCTGTATAAAGCCCGATTCCTACAATAGAGCATACTATTGCATGGGTTGTTGCAATGGGTGATTTAAAATAGTTTGCAAAGGCTATGAAAAGGGTTGCAACAATGATGACTATGAATACAGTTGCAAATGTTTCGGAGAAGGTTTTGCCAGGAACCAATCCGCTGCCGAGTGTCTTTATTACGGCGCTGCCGCTGATTATGGCGCCGAGGATGGCAAACACTGCTATCAGTATTACCGCCTCTCTCTTCGTGCGTGCGCCTGCTCCATAAGCAGCAGCCATCTCTGCGGCAGAGTTGGATGCCCCTATGTTCATCGCCATGAGGAAGGATATGGCTATTGCGATTATATGGATAAATTCCAAAAGGAACTCCTAAACCAGCAAATTGGAAAAGACTTGAACACAAATTGCACGAATGGACGAATTACACGAATAAAACAAGAGGCAAGAAGTAAAATACAAGCTATAAGATTTTTTTCTTGCTTCTTGCTTCTTGTTTCTTGCTTCTAATACATTTGTGACATTCGTATATTCGTGTAATTCGTGTTCTAAATTTTTTGAATTTCTTGCCAAAAAAGTAAGAATTTTACGAATAAGATATAATTGGTCATTTGGACGGGTGCAGCCCGCACTCGGTCTTCCCTTTTCCTGCCCATCTGCCTGCCCTCGGGTCTTCTCCCGGCTTTACAGGCTTTGTGCATGGGGCGCATCCGATGCTCGGGTAATTTCTGTCATGGAGGACATTATAGGGGACATTGTTTTCTCTGATATAAGCCCACACCTGCCCGGATGTCCAGTCTGCGATGGGATTGAACTTTACAAGATTAAATTTTTTATCCACCTCTATCTTCTTCGTATTTGCCCGTGTATGCGACTGGTCCCTTTTTATGCCTGTAATCCACGCATCTAAGTTATCCGCTATCGCCCTATTTAATGGCTCAATCTTTCTTACGGAGCAGCACTTATCCGTGTCCGTGTCATACAGTTTTCCATATTTCTTTTCAAATTCATCCACACTTTCAGACGGGGCATAAGTCTCAAGCTTTATATTATATTTTTCTTTAATCCGTTTTATAACATCATGGGTCTCCGGAAACAGATAGCCTGTTTCCAAAGTAAACACCCTCGCCCCGGGTTTTATCTTTGCAATCATATCTATCATTGCCACATCCTCTGCCCCGAAGCTTGATGCAAAGGAGATTCTGCTGCCATACTTATCGAGGGCAAACCTGATAATCTCCTGCGGACTCTTTTTCTCAAACTCCAATCCAAGCCTTTCTATTTCTGCTTCATCTATCTTTGCCATTTTTCCCATCCTTCCAAATATTAGGGCACCAGTGCACCAGAACACCAGCCACCAGTAAAAAAATATAATGGTCTGGTGTTCTGGTGACTGGTGCCCTGGTGCCCTGTTTTTATGATTTTTCAATTATAAGTCTGAACATATTTCCCATTTTTTCAACCTTTAAGATTTTATGTCCCTCTTCTTTAACGCTTATAGGAACATTCCTCATTGGCTCTCCTGCGGGCAATACAACCTCCAGATGCTGTCCCGGCTTCAAGGCATCCAGTCTCATCTTCGTAAGGACGAAGGTCATAGGACAGACCTCGCCGGATAGATTTATAGAATCGTCTATCTCTATTTCGCTATTTGCTTTTATATTTACATTACTCATATTTTTGTTCTTGTACAGGAAATTATAAAAACAAGGAGAAAGGGGAAAAGGGGAGAGATGGGGATAAGAAAAGAACACAGATTTACACAGATGAACACAGATAAATATAATTAAAATCTTTATCCTGATTTTTCTGTGTTTATCTGTGTCCAATATTTTCTTTTTTCTCCATTTCCCCTATTTCTCCATTCTCCTTAATCTTTTTCTTTTGTTCTTAATCGAATTTATTAATACGAACCGGCTCAGGAGGTCTCGGTTTTTTTATGGCATTATCGCCGAGGACCCCTTCAAGATGCTTTGCAAGGCTCTCTATATTGCCCGGCTCCATAAGGATTTCGCCTATCCTGATTCTACCCTTCCCTTCTCCGTTCTTTTTATACCATTCGAGAATACCCTCTATGACCTTAGGCACATCCTCATCGGATACAAACTTTGCTATAATCGCCGCATTCAACGGATGCCTTCCATGCCTTCCTCCAACCCTGACCACATGTCCTGTCTTCCCCTGTCTCCATGCGTTTGTCGGACATGCCCTTATACAATCGGAGCAGTAAAGGCATTTTGACGAATCAAATATAGGTTTGCCTGTTTTGGGGTGAGGAGTTATCGCTCCCTCTAAACAGGCTGAGGCGCATATTGTGCATCCTGTGCACGGGTCTTCATGCCATTCAGGGAACACCGCCCCTTGAAACCCTAAATCCATCTCGCTTGTCCTGGCGCAGTCAATGGGGCAGCCTGAAAAGGAAATCTTGAACTTATGATTACATCTGTATCCGAAGAATTTCTCATTGACGACATTCGCCATCTTTTGTGTGTCGCTTAAACCATTTGGATTATATTCGCAGCCGCTGCAAGCTGTCGGCACCCTTACCCTCGGTCCGCAGGACGCAATGTTCTGGTCAACCTCTTTTAACTCCTCTATCATCCCGTTGAATGTCTTATAGTTTACATAAGGGATTTCGAGAGATTGTCTGAAGCTAAGGTGGACATAATCTCCGCCGTATTTATCAGCCACCTCGGCGATCTTCTTTAACTTTTTTACCGGTATCCTGCCTCCCGGACACCTCAGCCGAACGGTAAATAAATCTTTCTGCCGCTGTTTTATAAAACCGCCTGACTTGAGTTCGTTAAAATCAATCTTCCCTGTCTTGCCGTCAACCGCAGTATCAATAACTATCTTTTTCTTGACATCCTCTTCGAGATGATGGTCAACGGTGATTCTCATATCCTTTTTTGTCTTTATTTTTGACATAATATCACCTCCATAAAAATGTTAGATTAAGTTATCGGAAATAAATATAGTATACCTAATAAAATTTGTCAAGTATTTTTTAATAATATAAATTATAAAACTTTTTCACCACAAAGGCACAAAGAGCACAAAGGAACAAAGACTTAATTAGACAGGATATACAGGATAAAAGATAGAGAATAGAAGATAGACTTCTTTCTTTTTCTCTTCTACCCTCTTTTTCTATTTTTTTTCATCCTGTTAATCCTGTCAAGTTTTTATAATTTTCTTTGTGTCCTTTGTGTCTTTGTGGTTAATCAGGTTTCTGCTCCTATCTCCTGTCTTCCAGCAGCCGTATTATTTTGTCTACGCACTCCTCAACGGTTAGCTTATCGGTCTCAAGAAGGAGGTCAGGCGACTCAGGCACATCATAAGGCGCCGATATTCCAGGAAATTCCTTCAACTCGCCTTTGTCTGCTTTATTGTATACACCTTGTTCGTCGCGTTTGCGTCGGGTTTCCTCCGAAGCGGTGAGATATATCTCGATGAACCGGTCGCCTCCAATCAGCTTTCGCGCCTTCTCTCGCACTGCGGCAATCGGCGCAACAAATGAGCAGATGCAGATTAACCCTGCATTGTTAATCAGGAGCGCAATTTCGGCTGCGCGTCGCATATTTTCGGATCTTTCCTTTGCGGTAAAGCCCAGGTCCTTACTTATGCCGAGCCGCATATCCGCCCCGTCAAGCACTGTAACTGCTACTCCGTTGTCAAAAAGCCGTCTTTCCAGGGCATAGGCAATCGTTGTTTTTCCTGTGCCTGTAAGACCTGTAAGAAGTACGGTCAGAGGCTCGTGTTTGTATCGCTCGACCCTTTCCCCGGCGGATACACGGCTTGTACGATGTTGAAAAAGCTCGTCAGAGACCTCGACATTCCAGAAATCCTTGCCCTCCCCGTTTGCCGCTTCGCGGTCAATTATCATGCCTGCGCCCACAGTGTTGAATGTGAGCCTGTCTATGATTATGAATGCACCTGTAGTGCGGTTTTTTTTGTAAGGGTCGAAGGGGATTGCCCGCTCCAGAGATACCATGCACCGCCCCACTTCGTTCATTCTCAAATCTTTTGAGCCCTCGCTGTCAAGGGTATTGATATTGACCCTGTATCGCAGCATAGATATGGTTCCGCCCACCATGTTTGAGGTCTGCTTAAAGAGATATTTATTTCCAGGTGTCATTGGCTGTTCCGCCATCCAGACAACCATTGCCTCCATCTCTCTTCCGACCCTCGGTCTGTTGTCCGGACGGGCAAGAATGTTGCCGCGGCTAACATCAATCTCATCTTCAAGGGTTACGGTTACTGCAAGCGGGGGGAATGCCTCCTCTAAATCGCCGTCAAAGGTTGTTATATTCTTTACCCTGCTCTTCTGTCCGCCGGGGAGAACGACTACCTCGTCTCCGGGACGGAGTATGCCCGATGCCATCGTCCCTGCAAAGCCCCGGAAGTTTAAGTCGGGTCTGATAACATACTGTATCGGGAGCCGTAAATCAATAAGATTGCGGTCGGATGCAATATGTACCGTCTCAAGATAGTTGAGAAGGGGTCCGGACTTAAACCACGGCATTTTGCCGCTTGCCGCAACCACATTGTCACCCTTCAACGCAGAGATAGGGATGAAATGTATATCGTCTATATCGAGCCTTGCGGAGAACGACCTGTAGTCTTCGCATATCCTGTCGAATACATCCTCTTCATAGTCAACCAGATCCATCTTGTTTACGGCTACAACTATATGCCTTATGCCGAGGAGTGAGCAGATAAAACTGTGCCGTTTTGTCTGCGGCAGGATGCCGTAACGGGCATCAACCAGGATGATGGCAAGATTGCAGTTAGAAGCTCCTGTAGCCATATTGCGTGTATACTGCTCATGACCCGGCGTGTCTGCAATAATGAATTTGCGCTTCTCTGTTGAGAAATAGCGGTATGCAACATCTATAGTTATCCCCTGTTCTCTCTCTGCGGCAAGCCCGTCAACGAGGAGGGACAAATCCAGCTCATCGCCCGCCGAGCCTCTTTTTTCGCTCTCTCTCTTTATCGAGGCGAGCTGGTCTTCGTAGATGAGCATAGTATCGTGCAAAAGCCTGCCGATAAGGGTGCTTTTCCCGTCATCTACAGAGCCGCATGTTAGAAGACGGAGAAGCTCTTTGTTCTCCTGACGCTTCAGGTATGCCAATATATCTTTTTGTATAAGTTCTTGTTCGTTCATAAATTATAAGATTTGCCACAGACCTTATGATTAAAAAGTAAAGAAGCAAGTCTTACTTTCAGGTTATACTCCTTGAGATAGATAACCAT
>JACQEW010000246.1 GCA_016200365.1 Nitrospinota bacterium | reverse complement strand
GCTCTACGGTAAAAACCATCCCTTCTTTTATTATATCATCCCGTTCCTCTGCAATTATGGGGTTCTCGTGGACTTCGAGACCAACACCGTGTCCTGTGCTATGACCGAAATTATCTCCATAACCTGCATCTTTTATATATCCCCTTGCCTTTGAATCAATCTCCGATGCCTTTTCCCCCGGCTTTATCGCCTTTACAGCCTCTCTCTGTGCTGACAGCACTATCTCATAAACCTCTCTCTGCCTTTTATAAAACCCGCCTATTGCCAGTGTCCTTGTGCAGTCTGAATGATACCCTTTATACCGTGAGCCGAAATCCACAATTACAAGCTCTCCGTCCTTTATAACCTTATCACCGGCTATACCATGAGGCATCGCCCCCCTCTCGCCCGATGCTGCTATTATATCAAAAGGTATTGCTTCTGTCCCCTCTTTTCTCAGATGATACTCCATCTCTATTGCAATATCCCTTTCTTTACATCCCTGCTTTATAACCCCCCTTATCTTTTTGAATGCCCTTCCGGCTATCCCTATTGCTTCCCTTATACATTCCACCTCCGCAGGCTCTTTTACTATTCTTATATCTTCGATTAAATTTTTCGTAGAAACAAGCCGGGCGGGATTTAATTTATCCTGAAGCTCCTTATAAATCGCGTAAGACAGATGAGACTCGAATCCTATTGTTTTTAAACCAAGCGATTGGATTAGCTCCGATAATGACTCGATAATCTTTTTGCACTCTCTTATATCAAAATCGCCGTTTACCTCCTCCTTTGCCTGTGTCGTATATCTGAAATCGGTAAGAAAAAATGCCTTATCCCTTGTCAAAACAACAGCGGCTGCAGAGCCGCTGAACCCTGTAAGGTATCTGATATTCTCCCTTTTAAATGAGACGAACCCGTCTATCTCGTTAGGACTAAATTTCTCTCTAATCTTTTCTATTCTGTCCAAAATAAATAAATAGGAAATTATAAACCACAGAGGCGCGGAGACACAGAGAAAGAAAAAAAGATTAAAAAAGAGGCAATAGGCAAGAAAAAAATCTTGCTTCTGGCTTCTTACTTCTTGCTTCTTGTTTTTCTCTGTGTCTCTGTGCCTCTGTGGTTAAATCAGTCTTTTGTTTTCAAATCCCTTGCCGCTTCGATGGCGAGGAAATATCCTTTAGCGCCAAATCCTGTTATCTGCCCTGCAACAACATCGGAAATCAGAGAGTGACGGCGAAACTCCTCCCTTTTATATATATTGGATAAATGAACCTCGATGGCCGGAATATTTACCGCCAGCAGGGCATCCCTGATAGCCACGCTGGTGTGGGTATATGCTGCCGGATTAATTATGATAACATCCACCCCACTATCCTTTGCTGTCTGGATTTTCTCGACAATCTCCCCTTCGTGATTGGATTGAAATGTCTCAAGCCCGATAGAGTATTCTTCAGCATGCCTATGAAGCTCCCGGTTAATCTCCTCTAAAGTCTCTTTGCCGTATTTATCAGGCTCTCTCTTTCCCAATAGATTCAGGTTAGGCCCGTTTATTATCAGTATTTTCATCATATTCTCTTTCTATATTCTTCAGCCAATTCTCGAGAATCCCGACGCTGTCCGTTTTCATACCGTTCCCGTCGGACTTTATTGCCTGTGAGCTTTCATTTGTTTTTAACGGAAAAAGTCTTCCAATCTCTTCAAATGCACCGCTGTCATCGAGGAGCTTCTCTATATCGTCTATTTCGGGGCTTGGATTTTCTAATCCAGTATCCCGAACCCCGAAAACGGTTTTAGTTTCCCCCGAAGCCTTCTGATGCTGTTTATGTAACTTCTGTAAATTTTCCTTGAGCGCATTAAAGTCCTTATTTTTAGGCGCAAGAGAGGCAAGAGCCTCCATCTCTTTTAATGCGTCATCTATCCTTCCCTTCCTTCTGTAAATATCGGATAGAACCCTTCTTGCAAGTATATTATCGGCAGCAGAGTCCACAGCCTTTCGCAATTCACTTTCTGCATCATCAAATTTCTCGCAGTCATAATAAGAGAGTCCCAACAGCACTCTCGCACCTGTATAATGCGGGTGAAACTTCAATCCCTTTAAACAGGCTTGAACAGCAAGCTCAGGCATTCCCTTTTTTCTGTATATGCCTGCCAGAGGCATAAACATAAAGGACTCGGGTTTTCTTTCGAGTTTTTTGGAATAATAAAATAATAGGATTGAGTCTATATCCCGTTTTTTTACCATTCTCTTTTTCATAAGACCTTTTCAGAACAAAAGAAAAAGATTAAGGAGAAAGGGAGAAATAGGGGAAATGGAGAAAAAAGAAAATATTGGACACAGATAAACTCCTGAATGAATCCATCAGGGGTAAACACAGAAAAATCAGGATAAAGATTTTAATTATATTTATCTGTGTTCTGTGTAAATCTGTGTCCTGAATCTTTTTTTATTCTTTTCTTATCCCCATCTCTCCCTTTTTCCCCTTTCTCCTTATATGTTTTTTATAATTTCCTTTTCAAAATATACCAGAGAAAAGAGCAAAGTCAAGCCCAATTATAATTCCTTTTTTATTTTTTTTAGCTTCTCTCTTAGTTCCTTAAGCCTGTGGCAGTATTTGTCATCCTTCATATTTTTTTCTATCTGCTCCATAATCCGCTCGGGTGTATTAAATTCATTAAAACAGTCCGTTATCCTTTCAGTCATTCCAAAATACACCTTCATAAGGGAAACGGATTGGTCCCTGATTTTCTCCTCCTTTGAATACATATCGAGCCTGAAATAGGTGTCTTTGGATTGGAGATAGAGATATATAATTCCGCCCTCCTTAACCAATCTGTCCAGATCCTTTTTAACCACCTCTATCCTGTCATCAATATCCTTTAAGTCATTCTCCTTTTCTACAGGTATAAGGTTGGAGTTTTCAACCTCCTCCCTTCTTTTATTCAATTCATTAAGCTCATCCTGAAAGTCCTTCCTCTCGTTTTTAGAGAAAAATATCATATTATTCCCGAACCCCCTGTCTTTTGAATATACAAGAAGGTCTCCAACCTCTTCCATGTAACGGATTATATCGGGATTTCTTATAACCCTGTGCAGCGATGAGAGGGTGAACTCCGACGTTCTCTGCGATAATTCGATTTCAGCCTTCTTTTTCTCCTCCTCCATTTTTTTAAATTTTTCCAGACGCTGCCTCTCCGCCTCATTCAACTGCCCTTCGACCTTCTCTCTCTCTCTCATCTTCTCATCTATCGCCCGTTTTAATCCGGCGGAAAGGGGCGGGATATTATCATCAGCCATGAAAGATATTATAGGCTTATGCGGCAATATTGTAAAGACATTTAGCTATTTGGGGAATTTTTAGGAGGGTAACAAACAGAGGAAAAGAAAAAGAAAAAAGGGGATAGGGGGATGGCGGAGATACGGAGATAGAGATAGAATTTAGGAGATAGGGTAATATCTCCAATATCTCCACTATCTCCTTATCCCCTTTACTTACACTCTATGTTCTATGAATTTCTTGCCACGCTGTGTAATCTGTGGTTGCTTTTATATTTTCTTGTAAATAGGAATCTCGATAATAAACCTTGCCCCCCTTTGTTCAAGGCATGGACTCTCCACCCACAACCTGCCGCCATGCTCCTGAATTATCATTGCAGATACATTCAAACCCAATCCAGTCCCTTTCTCCCCTTTTGTAGTAAAAAAGGGCTCAAATATTTTTTGGCGAATCTCCTCTGGAATACTAGGACCATCGTTTTCAAACTCTACCCTAACTGCTGACTGCCGGCTGCCGACTGTTGGCTGTTCTATTACCTTTGTCCTTACTATAATCCTCCCTTTACCAAAGGCATCCTTAATTGCATAGACTGCATTATTTATGAGATTTAAAAAGACCTGCTGGAGTTGAAAGAAGTCTCCCATAATCTGCGGCGCATCCTCAAATTCTTTAACCACCCCGATATTACTCATCTTAAGGTGATGATCTCTCACCCCTATAGTCTTTTCTATTACAT